>JAJPXW010000254.1:0-2234 GCA_021205255.1 Burkholderiales bacterium | reverse complement strand
ATTACCGAGTTTGTTGTGATAGACAACTTTCTCAAGTTTAGGAATCCTACTTTCTAAAGATTCAAGTTTGTCTTGATCATAGAAGAACTTTGCATCAGCTAATCTTGCTCTAATTACCCGGGCATTTCCGCTACTGATCTCTTTTCCACCATCGGTAGCTTCCAATTGAGAAACAACTAAAAATTTATTAGTAAGTTTGCCTTTTTTATCCTTAAGCGCAAAATACTTTTGATGGTGTTGCATCGTAAGAATAAGACACTCTTCTGGAATCGAAAGAAAATCTTCATCAAATTCCGATTCATAGACTACAGGCCATTCAGTAAGTGCAGTAACTTCTTCGACTAAATCTTCAGGCATAATGATTTGGACACCTAGAGCTTTAGCTTTTTCTTCTAGCTGTTCAACCATTCTATTTCTACGAGCATCGAAAAAAGGCATAACATAACCCGGACATATCAATTGTTTTGAATACGAAGCAGCCTCCTCTATTTCGATCGGCTTACTGGAATGAAAGCGATGCCCTTGTGTAGTACGGCCAGCTTTTCGACCTAAAAGTTCCACTTCAATAATCTGTGATCCGTAAATCGCAACTAGACTTTTAACAGGCCGGACAAATTCAACAGTAGTTCCATCTTCGAGTTGGTAGGACATCATCTTGGGAATTGGCAACTTATGTATTGCTTCGTTCAGCGCTTCCTGGAGTCCTTCTTTTAAATGAACACCAGGCTTGACCCCCACATAGTAAAACTGATCTTGCTTACCATCATTTTCAATAACAAGATCTTCAATTTCAGCAGTTAATCCTAAAGCTTTCAGCTTTTTCTGAAGAACAGGTGTGGCTTTTCCGTCTTTGCCTCTTCCTACTCTGACGGGGACCAGCCTTTGTGAAAATTTCTTATCACACGTTTTTTCAAGCACATCAGAAATATGGACTGCGATTCTTCTAGGTGAACCAAAAGGAGTGAGAACATGGCCCCCTTTGTCAAAGAAACCTTGTTTATTAAGACCAGATTCAACTTCTTTGGCAAAGGCTTCCGAAATAGCACGGAGTGCTTTTGGAGGAAGTTCTTCTGTTTGAATTTCAACTAACAAAGAAGTCATAATTTAGTTTCCTCCAGGCGAAGCAACGCACATTGGGAAACCTAGACGTTCTCGGGAATCATAGTAACTTTGAGCTACCGCTCTAGATATCTGCCTAATTCGGCCAATATAGGCAGCTCTTTCAGTAACGCTAATTGCTCCACGTGCATCCAGTAGATTAAATGTGTGGCCTGCCTTCAATACCATTTCATAAGCTGGCAGTGCAAGTTTTAAGTCCATCAAGCGTTTAGCTTCTCCTTCAAAATAATCAAATTGCTTAAGGAGTTTCAGTGGATCACTTGCTTCAAAGTTGTAATGGCTTTGTTCAACTTCATTCTGGTGAAATACATCTCCATAAGTTAAGATATGATCTCCCAAGTTGTCTGACCACTTTGTATAAATTAAGTCAAAGACGTTATCGCAATTCTGAAGATACATAGAAAGTCTTTCTAATCCGTAAGTGATCTCTCCTGTAATGGGCTTACAAGGAATTCCTCCCACTTGCTGGAAATAAGTAAATTGGGTGATTTCCATACCGTTCATCCAGATTTCCCAACCAAGACCCCAAGCACCAAGAGTTGGGTTTTCCCAATTGTCTTCAACAAAGCGAATATCATTTACAATCATATCTATCTCTAAAGCCTTAAGGGAACCAAGATAAAGATCAACGATATTCATGGGACATGGTTTTAAGACAACTTGGTATTGATGATGCTGATGCAGGCGATTAGGATTTTCACCATAGCGAGCATCTTTTGGACGCCGAGACGGCTGGACATATGCTGCACGCCAGGGCTCTGGACCAATAGCCTTAAGAAAAGTTGCTGTGTGGGATGTACCTGCGCCAACTTCCATATCGATTGGCTGCAAGAGTGCACATCCTTGTTTATTCCAGTACTCCTGCAATCGCAAGATGACTTCTTGGAAAGTAATCATTTTGAGGGTAAGCGAAATTATTTCTTCTGAATAATCAGTGGATTCTAATTGTTCATTAAGGTGAAATTATTAAGGCGAGAGAAAACGGGAGTCCAAATAGTTAAGGATGACCATGCATGCAAGACTTTACTTGAGAACTGATTAAAAGTTGCTTTAAATGCCAACAAAAACTAGCCTTCTCCGATTTTAATCACTCCTTTACTACTTTTCATAAGTAG
>JAJPXW010000215.1 GCA_021205255.1 Burkholderiales bacterium | reverse complement strand
TGCATCGGTTACTACATCCTTTGCAATTAAAGGAACGAGTAGTGACTCTAAGAGCTTCGAGAGCTTCGGCAGAAATTTGAGGCGCTTCCAAATGGTTTCGCTGTACTTTTTCTTTAGCAATAAGCGCGCATCCAAAAGCACCCATTAAGCCGGAGATATCCGGGCGTAGTACCTGTTTTCCAAGATAGAGCTCCAGGACGCGCAGTAGGGCGGTATTTAAAAAGGCACCCCCCTGTACTACTATTTCTTTGCCTATTAATTCGGTCGGGTCGAGCCTCATAACTTTGTATAAGGCGTTTCGGATAACCGAATAGCACAGACCGGCCGCAATATCGTCAATACTTGCTCCTTCTTTCTGGGCTTGTTTGACCCTGGAATTCATAAATACTGTGCATCTAGTGCCTAAATCTACAGGATTCTTTGCAAAGAGCGCCTTCTGGACAAATTCGGTTATAGTGAGATTTAAACTTTTTGCAAAGGTTTGTATAAATGCCCCGCAACCTGAAGAGCAAGCTTCGTTTAGCTTGATTTGCTCAATAAGGCCATTTGAAGTTTTAAGGCATTTCATATCCTGGCCACCAATATCTATTACATAGTGAACTTGAGGATTTAGATAGATGGCGGCTTTTAAATGGGCAATTGTCTCAACTTCGCTAAGTGAAGCGCCAAGAATTGCTGCGGCTAAATCCGAACCATAACCTGTAGTGCAAATACCTTTTATCCTGGCCGAAGAGGGAATCTTCCTTAATAGCTTTACTACATAGGGGACAAGGACTTCTCTAGGAGTTCCGGAATTACTGCCATACCAGAAATCCAATAAACGTAATTGGTCATCAAGCAGCACTCCTTTTACGGTAGTCGAACCTAAGTCAATTCCTAACCAGAGATCACCAGTTGCATCTTCCAAAGAAGCTCTAGGCGTAATCTGTTGGTTGTGTGCTTTCAGAAACGCCTCGTATTCCTCTTTATTTAGAAACAGCGGTTGCAATTTCTTAGAGCTCGTTGGAGCAGGAGGTCTAGCTTTAATTTGCCTGATCCATTCGGATAAAGGAAGAGGCAAATAGGATTTGGCATTCTTCGCATGTCCCTCTAGAGCGTAGAGAGCGGCACCAACTGCTACTGCAAATTGGCCTTGGGGAATATTGGCAACTAGTTCTTCAGCAAGATTAAGGGACTTGATGAAATGGGCTTTTAACTGCTTTAGGAAATGTAGCGGACCGCCAATAAAGGCAACTTTACCTTGAATTGGTCTGCCACAGGAAAGACCTCCAATAGTTTGGTCGACGATGGCTTGCAGAATTGAAGCGGCTATGTCTTCACGTTTTGCGCCTGCATTTAGAAAGGAAACAACGTCGCTTTTTGCAAAAACACCGCATCGGGAGGCTATTGGATAAAGTGTCTTAGCATTCTTTGCCAATTGGTCCAAACCAGCTGTATCCGTTTCTAAAAGCGTGGCCATTTGATCCAGGAAGGCTCCTGTTCCTCCGGCACAGACCTCGTTCATTCGCATTTCTATTCCATTAGTAAGGTAGAGGACTTTTGCGTCCTCGCCTCCCAAATCAATAGCCACGTCGGTATCCGGATAGTATTTGCGAACTGCCTTACTTGAAGCGATAACTTCCTGTACGAAGTTTGCCTCCGTGCCAGAAGCGAGATCCAAAGCCGCCGATCCTGTAAGCATCAGCTTAAATAAAGCTTTTGGATACTTGTTTTGAAGTCCCTGAAGTAGAGATAGGGCAGTATTCCTGGCATCGGATCCATGGCGCTTATATTCCGATTCAAGAATAGATCCGTTTGCGTCTACTACCGCATATTTTGCAGTGGTTGAGCCAAGGTCTAGACCTAAGCTAAGAATAGTCACAAGAAACCTCCGATATAACTAACTCAACTTAGAAGCGAGATCAGATACAAGCTACCTAGATTTACGAGCCAATATAAAAATTTTAAGCCCTACTTTCAGAATGCACTGAGCTTTTGTTTCTAATTTCTATTTTTACTTTTGAAATCCCAATAGCCCAGTTCTCCAGCATTTTTTAAAGGCTAATGCTTTGAATTTAAAAATGTAAAACCATGGCTATGTTTGCCATTATCCATAGCCTTTTAACTCTCTCGTTAAGTGTACCTAACAACATGGGCACATGGGCACGAGCAATGACAGTTTGTAATTGAAAACGCTATAAAGCCTCTGCTCAACTTCTAGCTCAAGAGCCGTAGTTGCATTTGTCCCCTTACTTAAATAGTGACTTTTATCAGAACAAATCATTGGAATACCCAGAAAATTCCCTCTCTAGATCTTTGTTTTTATTTGCGTTTTAACATTGCCGCCAACAATGATAGGAGAAACCAATGAAAGATTTTGTTTTTTACAATCCTACAAAAGTTTATTTTGGACCAGATCAACTTCCTAATTTGCCTAAGGAAATTTTGAAATATGGCAGTAAGGTCCTCCTAGTTTATGGGGGTGGTTCTATTAAAAGAATCGGACTCTACGACAAAATCGTAAAGCTGGCCAAGGATAACAACATTACTTTGTTCGAACTTTCCGGTGTGGAACCAAACCCAATGTACACGACAGTGAACAAAGGCGTGGATATTTGCGCAAAGGAAAAAATCGATGTCCTGCTCGCTGTTGGCGGAGGCTCTTCAATTGATTGCGCAAAAGGCATTGCGGCAGCCGCCAAGGACGAAAGCAAAGATGTTTGGCAAATCATCAAGCGTGGGAAGGAAATTGATGAGGCTTTACCGATAATAGCGATTCCGACTACTGCCGCCACGGGTTCGGAGACAGATCCTATGGCTGTTATTTCCAATAGGGATACGGAAGAGAAGTTGCTACTTTCAGGTCCTGCCCTTTATCCAAGGGCGGCTTTTGAGAACCCAGAGAACAGCTACTCACTGCCTTCTTTTCAGACGGCTTGCGGCTCAGTAGATATCTTTAATCATGTTGTCGATAAGTATTACATCGTCAGCGGTTCGACTTTTGATGTAGTAAGGGGCTTACAGGAAGCCGTTATGATGGCAGCCGTCAAGTGGGCGCCAATTGCAGTGAAAGAACCACGTAATTACGAAGCTAGAGCGAATTTGCAATGGGCAGCTTCGTTGGCGTTAGACGGGATTCTTGACGGAGGCACTTACCACCAAACCTCTTGCCATCCAATGGAACATCAGCTTTCGGCCTACTATGACATCACGCATGGACTTGGATTGGCAATTTTAATGCCTAGGTGGTTGACCTACATTCTTGATGACCATACTGCTCCACAAATTTATAGGCTTGGAGAGAAGGTCTTTGGAGTGCCTAGCGGTCTAGATACGATGCAAGGAGCTAAGGAAGCAATAGATGCAGTTGCGAACTGGTGCTATGTGACGCTTGGGCTAAAAAGCAGTTTGTCCGCGCTCGGCATCGATGGTAAGCATTTTGATGAAATGGCTAAAAAGGCTTGTGGCGGCGGTTACATTGACGGTCCAAGGAAGCTCTATCCGGAAGATGTCAAGAAGATTTATGAGATGAGTTTGCAAGAATGGCAAAAAGTGCCTGTCAACTCATAAAGAAAAGCAGTAGTGTGGAATTTATTGCATGATTTCAGGACTTTATATAACGACCGTGGCAATTCTTAACCAAAGTCCGCTATAAGCTCGTGTTGTGTAGGAATTTCTGGAACCAGTTTCTTTTTAGGGCATCCTTCTTGACCTATATCAAAAGGATGCCCTAGCCCTTAGTTGACGGCAAACGATTGAGGAGCGAATACCGAAAGACTATTTGCTGGAGCCTCGCATTCCGAAAAAGCGAAAAATTCGATAGAGGCTATTTCTCTTTCATCTTCTGTAGGTAGAGAACGAATCATCTTGTTAATCTTGCTGAGCAAGCAGTTCCCGATATTGTGCAGCACCGTTTCAGTCTTTAGGAGAGTCGTCGCACCATCGGGGAAGTCGCCCTTGAAATAGCTTTCTATAAAAGAGTCTTCCGTTTCTATCATCATTGCAATAGCTTTATTTAGCGCTTTGACGGGATCGAGTCTTTTTCCTTCTTCCTCCAATTTAAGAGTTGGATGTTCTACAAACCATTGCACGATTTCATCAAGGTGCTCGTAGGTTTCGTTAAAAGCATCTTTAGGATTGTCTCTTAAGATGGCCTTGTCTGCTTCCGGCTCTTCGTATCCAGCTTTTTTAAGCATGACCTTTACATCTTCCCTTAAATGAGGAAGAAGCAAAAGCCCTTCAAGAAGGCCAACTGGCTTATCTATCTTGTTAAGTAAGCGGGAATATTCTCGAATCAAAACTCTTTTTTCGCTATTGGTCATGTATACCTATCTATTTCACTGAGATGGATAAGAGTACAACTTTTAAGATTCAAATAACCAGACTAACTGTTTCTATACGACATTTTATGACATTTTTAGCTGTATATTTAATCCCAAAATGAGTTGAATTAGCACTTGAATAAGCATAAATCCGGGCTTTTAAGATTCGAAAAATGAAAAGTACCTCCTAAAGGTACCTTCAAGAAAGCAGTGTCACTCTCGGACGGGCATCGCGTCCGAATAGCCAAGGCAAAGAATTCTTATCACTCAAAATGGCTCTCAAGGTGGCTAATGAGCTTAGCTTTTTAGAACACAATCTTAAAATTGATTGGCTAAAGTAATTAGGAGCAAGTAATGAGAAAGTTTCTAACAGCATCAGTTGCCTTGGCACTTGCGATGGTGTTAAGTCCAGTTGGAGCTCAGCAACAGCCTCCGCAACCAGGACAGATGCCTCCTCCACAGGTTGGACAAGTTCCGCCTCCACAGCCTGCACCCGGTCCTGTAACGCAGCCAGATCAAAACCCTCCCCCGCCACAGCCCGGTCAGAATCCGCAGCCTAACCAAGGTCCAGCACCTCAGCCTGGACAGAATCCACCTCCACCGCAACCAGGACAAAATCCTCCACCTCCACAACCATGATCTATGGCCTTTAGTATTCTAGTTTGAATAAAA
>JAJPXW010000111.1 GCA_021205255.1 Burkholderiales bacterium | reverse complement strand
ATCGGCTATCTAGCAGGTTCATTAGCAGCTTTCCTAGATATTGAAAAATCTGGCGCACTACCTCCGCCCGACGCAGTACCGGAAGATCAACTTCCACCGCCTGATTTTAGCGCTCCGGCCCCAGCACCAAACGCACAACCAGCTCCTGCACCCGCAGCGCCTGCAACAGCACCAGTAGCACCGGCTCCTGCCCCTGCTGCACCAGCTCCTGCGCCAGCAGCTCAGTAGTTTGATTAAAGCGCAATCCACATTTATGGTTTCGCTTTAAAGTTTTCAATATATTTGGTAAAAGCTATGGAACCAAACAAAACAGCAACTGAGGGAAAGGACTTCACAACCCTCCTAAACAATTTATTCCAGCAGCAAGGATATGAGTCCGACAACTGCAATAAGGGCGTTGAAAGCGCCTCGAAAGATTACAAGGCACTCTTTAAAGAAGATCCTCCACAATGGGTCAACGACATTTGGCCATCTGTCGCACTAAGCGTATTGCATCTTGCAATTTCCGAAAAGACCAAATTGCCCGCCGACTATAAGTTCCCTGACACAGCTCTTAAGGAAAAGAAGACTGTTAAGTGGCCTGACTGGACCAGCAGCTCTGGATCTGAAGGCATGTAATTTCTCAATTACTTAAGCAGTAGTCAACGAATTGGACTGCCAGCTAATTTGAAACAAAGGGGAGGATAACTCCCCTTAATCAATTTGGAGTGTAGCTTGTAAAGGCTTTGACTAAAGGACTTTACTAGACTAAATTATGTAAAGAAGCCAATAGGTACAGAGGGTCTACATCATGCCTCCCGGGGCTTCGAAGATGGTGATCCCTCCCTATTGAAAGTCGCAGTGCGTGGATCTACGTAATGGAGTACCGGGTTACGGCACGTCTGCGACTTTTCTTCACTAGAAAGAGAAGAAATTAAGACCTCCCTTAGATATTCCGAGGTGTGTAAGCACGTTGCTTTTAGTAGATAGAGAAGGTTAAATTTTGAATCTTTCGTCCGCCAACCTGCCAAAACTATTTGCTGACCCTTCTTGCTTCATTTATTAGGTCACGAGTCTTAATTGCCTCTTCCCTGGCCCTTTCTTTGAAATCCTCACCTTGAGATGCATACAAAATAGCTCTGCTCGAATTTATAACTAGACCTTTTCCATCAGTACGCATTCCAGATCTTACTGCCGCCCCTATGTCTCCTCCTTGCGCACCTATACCAGGAACTAGGAAAGTCATCTTCGGTAGTCTCTGACGTACTTGCGCAAGTTCTTCTGGATAAGTACCCCCAATCACTAGTCCGAGTTCCTCATTAATATTCCATTCCTTAACTTTTTCTGCGACTCTCAAGAAAAGCGGCTCGCCATCGCAGTCCAACATCTGAAAATCATCCCCACCTTGATTACTTGTCCGACAAAGAATAAAAGCGCCTTTCTCTGAATATTTAAGGTAGGGTTCCACAGAGTCGTAGCCCATATAAGGAGATAGCGTTACTGCATCTGCTTCATAGCGACCAAAAGCTTCTTTGGCGTAATGAGCGGCAGTCGATCCAATGTCCCCTCTTTTCACATCCAAGATTACTGGTATGTCTGGATAATTTTGATGTATCCACTTAATAAGGTCAGCCAGTTCTTCTTCTGCGCCACAGGATGAAAAGTAGGCAATTTGCGGTTTAAATGCACAAACCAAGTCGGCTGTCACATCGACTATCGACTTACAAAAATCAAAAATAGGATGACTTGAATTTTTAAATCGAGCAGGAAATCTTTCTGGCGCAGGATCAAGGCCAACACATAGCAAGGAATTTTGTTTTTCCCATGCTCTCTCCAGCATGTCGCTAAACCGCAATTTCATCTCCGAAAGAAGGAAAGAAGTTAAGTTGCTCAATAATGCCATAAAAACCCCTCGGGGAACCTACTACCTTTATCCTTAATGGTCTTGTTCGCAAGAAAGCAATTAGTTATTTAGGAGCACATATGGAACTCAAGAGAAGAACTTTCTGCGCAGCTGCCATTTCAAGCATTGCCCTTCCAGTTATGGCGCAAACCCCCGCTAAACCACAAATTTTTTCTGAAGAATATCCAAAATTAAGGTGTGGCACCGATCTAGAAGCGATCTATAACAACTTTTTAGAAAAAGGCTTTGGTATTAGCAAGTACGGCAAGGATAATCCTTTGCCTAAAATTGTCATTGCAACTGACACCCAGTGCCCTTGGTGCGCAAAGATGTTTATTGCTTTCGAGCCAATGACAGACAAAATTAACTTTATTTGGTATCCAGTGGCTGTCTTACGCGATGCTAGCGTAGCCCAGGCCGCTTATATTTTGCAGTCCGGCAATCCTTGGACAACTTTCACTGACAATGAAGAAAACTTCAAAAACGAGACTAAAGGTCTTGATGTGAGTGGAAAGGATATTTCACTGCAATACCGCAATGAAGTCTGGGACAACTCTAAGATTTTCCGCAGAGGAGGAGGCACCGTAGTTCCACTTGGAATCTACAAGAACCCAGCTGGAAAATACATTCCATTCTTCGAGCCATTTAAGAAGCTAGAAGATCTGAAATAGCTATATTTTCTTTCTGAAAGGCGAAATCGAAAGGTTTCGCCTTTGTTATTTTCATGAATCAGGGAAGTATTTATTTAGCCGATGGATGCTTGTAAGGCTAATCAGGACAATACGACTTCCTCTTTTCCTTCATAAGTACGACATTGCTAACCTCCTTTAGCGAGGTACCGCAACTGTCCTCAATGAACACTTGGATAATTCAGGGTAACTGCTATTCAGAATTTCCAATATCTCCCCCTCTTTGTGAAATAATCCACCTTTTGGGGGTGATTGTTACAATAATTACAATAAGTGGAAGTGATGACTCGCGAAGAAATATTGGCTGTTGAAAGCTTGTCCAAGCAAGAAATTACAGGCTTAGTTGCTTATATAGAGTGGGCCGGAACAACCACTAAAGCTCTTAAGAAAATTTTAGACGCCGTCTTCCTAAATTCCTCGCAAGAAAAAATCACTAAGTTGGCCGAAGAATTTGGCGAACTCCTTATGACTCAATCCAGCCAAACTAATGAAATAGTCCCATTAGCTTTTGGCCGGATAGAAAAACAGTTAGCAGCCGCTCTAGAAGACCCAAACGCATCATTATCCCCAGACGAAAAAGTTGTTGACGAGTGGTTTAGAGTTGCCTCTACCTGCCGAATGACCGAGTACGTTTTGAAAGTTGCCCAGCATCTTCTTAAGAAAAAATCACACTTGAATGCCGTAGTTCTTGATAAGACCAGCCAAGAATTGGAAATTATGATTGAGATGTTCAGCAGGGATTATTCTCAAATACGTAATCTCTATACAGCTTTAGTCAAACATGACCTTAAGGGAGCGGGTTCCTCCGACCCAGCAAACGAAGCTGAAATGGAAGCGACTATGCTCTTTGACTCCGATCTCTCAAATGTTCTTCCGTTCCACTATCTGCCTCTTACGCCAACTAAACATTAAAACCAAATAAGCGCTGAGACCACTAAAATCTCAGCGCTTTAGAAATGTAGGGATACTTTGAAATTAGCTTCGTGTCAAAGGATGTCCAGCTGCTGCAGGAAGTTTGCCTGTCTTTGGCCTATTCATCCATAAGTACCAACACATAGGAAGAAGAAGCCCACCAGCGACATAAAGAATAAATTTATACGAGAACCAAGCTGCCATTGCTCCCCCTACGACTGGTCCCATGACTGCTCCTAGTTGTTGGGCCAAGTAGGAAAGTCCAAAGACTCTTCCTCTGTCGTTAGCCTCCGTCGATAATGTCAAAACCGCATTAATTGCAGGGAAGATTCCAGCAAATGCCAAGCCTCCCACGAATCTCCATGCAGTGAAAGCCGTCAAGGAATTAGGAATAACTTGAATTATTCCGAAAATCCCACTACCAAGCAACGAAACATATAGAACATTTCTGAAACTCCAGCTCTGGCCAAGTATGCCCCAGATCGGAGAGGCAAGAACCCCTGAGACACCGCAGATAGAAAACACTATGCCGGAAACCAATACAATCTTGTCCATCGATCCTTGGAGCTGCGCAACATATAGTGGCATGATTGGCTGCTGCATAAGAATCGTGAAATTAACTACACCAGCGCAGATCAAAGCTCTTTTTACTGCTGGAATCTTAAGAAGCGAGAAGTCCCAAACCTTGACTGGTTTTGCATTTGGAAGAATGGTTCTTTTCGGCTCTTGGATATAAAAAAGAATGGTGCAAGTGATAATGAAAAGTGCAGTACCAGCAATGAAGAAAGTTGACCTCATGCCAAAACCTTCAGCTAGCAGTCCTCCAAACAGTGGTCCAAGAACACCGCCGCCTGTCATGGCTCCTTGCAAAACTCCTAGACAGAAACCTAGCTTGCGAGCTGGGACGGTTGCAGAAATGATAGCCAGAAGCGCTGGCCAAAGGCCAGCCGCCAAGCCTTGGAAAACACGGACGCCAAAAAGCTGCCACGGTCCAGTAACCAAACCACCAAGAAAATAAGCAATTGAAAGACAAAACCCTGCGCGGATTGCCATCAATTTTCTACTTTTCCTATCAGCCAGCGCTCCCCAAATAGGAGCCATGATTCCACTGATAAGAAAAGTGACAGCGAAAATAAGGCCAGACCACAAATCCACATCTTCTTTTTGTACGCCTAAATCCTGTATAAGGTACATAGGAAGAAAAGGGATTAGCATGGTATAGCTCATTGACATGAGAATCGCACATGTCGTAAAAATGGCAAGATCAATTTTCCACTTCATTTAGCTTGGTTTCTAGCCTTTTAGTTATAGGTTGCTATTGGAGATGGATATTGTATGCCCAAAAATAATGTATATCCTTTTGGGTGTAGGGTAGCGCTTGAGTTGACTATCTCTAAGAGTGCGCTTCTTATAGAGGGCTTGCATTTCAAGGAGGTTGGCGGTATTCGAATCATAAGCAATGGAATTTTTATGAAAATTCAGCTTCTGATGT
>JAJPXW010000236.1 GCA_021205255.1 Burkholderiales bacterium | reverse complement strand
GCTAAATAGTGACTATACAGGGGAAGTGATGCACTTAAATTTTGCAGATTGGGCTAATCGAAATTGGATGTCCAATTAAAAGAGCCAACTCTTTCTTGGTTTGGACTTAAAAGTTATTGGCTTTCAGACAGTGGAAAGGGGTTAATGGACAAACAATTAATAAAGCCAGGATGGACGCCTTCGGAAGATATCCAGACTCAAAGGTTTCCGTAGTAACAGCTGCCAGTAGCTAGTGCGGTAATCTCCCTACTATTTGGACCTTTAATCGATATTTTGGGCTTAATTTAAGGTCGAGAACTACCTTAGCAGAGCTCGGCAAATAAAAGACTGTACAGCTTTTCCAATATTTAACTGAAGGTAGGGACATGCGGAGAAAAAAAGAGGCAGTCGCCGAGAACCGAGGACTGCCAAATATTGAGATTTATTTAGGAGAAAAGCAAATAGATTTTTAAGACTCTGAACCCCTCCCTGTAGGATGTTAAAAGCAACTAAAGAAAGCAAAGCAAGTTTTTTCGATAGAAAGTATTATGACAAAGCAAGCGTCAATTTATGACATTTGACTGCTAAGGCCGACTTTATATTTAAAATTCGGGCAAAAAGAGTCTAGGTTCTGGTCTTGTGGCCTCAAAATCCAAAGTCAAAAGCATATAAAACCTTTAATTTCAACCACTAAAAGATCGCCTCAAAGGGGCCTCTGAAGACTAAGAAGCAAATACCCACCAAAAGGTGGGTATCAAATTATCAAAATGTGAACTGAAACTAGAATTCGAGAGTCAATGTCACGGGAGCATGATCGCTTGGCCGCTCCTTACCCCGGTATTCCTTATTTACTACTACCGATTTATTAAAAGGAGCAAGATTTTTGGAAATCAGAATATGGTCGATCCTAAGACCTAGATTTCTTTGGAAAGCTCTCATCCGGTAATCCCACCAGGAATAAATTTTTTCTGGTTGGTCATGTTGTCTGAAACTATCCACTAGTCCAAGATTTAAGAGATTCTGAAAGCGCTGGCGTACTTCTGGAACACAAAGAACCGTATCGGCCCATTCTTCTGGATGCTTTACGTCCGCATCCGTTGGCGCAATGTTGTAGTCGCCAAGAAGAATGAGATATGGGTATTTAACAAGTTCTTCTTTAAGCCAGCTAGTCAAAGCATCTAACCAAGACAGCTTATACGGGAACTTGTCACTACCTGGTGCTTCGCCATTTGGAAAGTATCCATTGACAATGCGCACTTCCTTACCGCCAAACTTTATGGTGCCGGCTAGCAACCTAGATTGGGGATCTTCAAAATCTGGGATATTTTTTACTATATCGGTTAACTCTCCTAAGTCTTTGGCCGAGAGGGTGGCCACGCCGTTATAGGTTCTTTGTCCGAACGTGACGGCGTTATATCCATTGTCGATAAACTCTTGAACCTTGATGTCGGCGTCAGGCATTTTTAGCTCTTGCAGACATAAGACTGAGGGCTTTTCAACATTGAGAAACTCCAATACTTGGGGTTGCCTTACTTTTAAGGAGTTGACATTCCAAGTAGTGACGGTGTAAATCATTCCTTTGCTCCAAGCAGACCATAAGAAGCGAGTAGGGCATCAACCTTCGGCTCTCTGCCTCTAAATGCAATAAAGCTTTCTTTGGCGGGACGGGAACCACCGCGAGAAAGCACTTCTTTCAACCATTTATGGCCAGTTTCCTTATCGAAGATCCCTTTTTCTTGGAAAAGAGAGAAGGCATCTGCCGATAGAACTTCTGCCCACTTGTAACTGTAATAACCAGCAGCATATCCTCCAGCAAAAATATGCGAGAAGGAATTTGCAAATCTGTTGTATTCAGGTGGAAATACCACTGCAACTTCTTTACGTACTTTGTCCAGTAGGCCACGAACGGTTTCTTTCTTCGGGTCGTAGTCGCTATGCAGAAGAATATCGAATAAAGCAAATTCAATCTGACGGACATTAGCCATGCCAGCTTGGAAATTCTTAGCCTTTACAAGCTTATCGAAAAGCTCTTTTGGCATCTTTTCTCCAGTGTCTACGTGCGAAGTTAAAGTTTGCATGACGTTCCAATCCCAAACGAAGTTCTCCATGAACTGGCTTGGCATTTCGACGGCATCCCACTCAACGAGGCCAATACCCGATACAGCCAAATCTGTCTGGCTAGTGAGCATGTGTTGGAGACCATGTCCAAATTCATGGAACATAGTTTCGACGTCATTTAAAGTCAACAAAGAAGGCTTGCCATCGGTTGGAGCAGAAAAGTTGCAAGTTAGATAGGCAACAGGGGTCTGAATATGGCCATTGATGGCTCGGCGACTAAGCTGGTCATCCATCCAGGCGCCGCCACGTTTACCTTCACGAGCGTAAAGGTCGGCATAGAAAGCTGCGATTTTCTTACCTTCGGCATCACGCATGACAAAGTACTTAACGTCTTTGTTCCACACGGGAGCCGGCTCTTCCTTGATAGTGATCGAGAACAGTTTGCCGACTAGTCCAAAAAGTCCTTGCAGTACAGTGGGTTCAGTAAAGTACTGCTTGACTTCCTCGCTGCTGTAGGAATATTTCTTTTCCCGTAGCTTCTCAGATGCGTAGGTATAGTCCCAAGCCTTTGGATCCTTAATTCCTAATTCGTCCTGGGCAAACTTGATCAGTTCGACCATGTCTTTCTCAGCGCTTGGCTTTGCCTTAGAGGCGAGCTCGCGCAGGAAATCGGCAACTTGCTTAGGACTCTCGGCCATCTTTGGAACAAGAGAGACTTCAGCATAATTGTTGTAGCCAAGAATTTTAGCTTCCGACGCTCTTAGTTCCAGGAGTCTTTGAATGATTGGCTGGTTGTCTTTTCCTGCTGGGCTGAATTCGGAAGCTCTGACTGAATATGCATGATAGAGCTCTTCCCTGAGACTACGGTCATCGGCGAATTGCTGGATAGGGAGGTAGTTAGGCATATGCAGAGTGATCTTGTAGCCCTCCTTGCCATCGGCTTTAGCCTGTTGGGCAAATAAGGCTAAAGTGCTTTCTGGAATGCCACTGAGCCTAGTAGTGTCTTTCGGCAAGTAGAGGGAGTACTCGTTGGTGCAATCAAGGAGGTTTTCAGAAAACTTTTGGGAAAGCTGGGCAGCCTCTTCATTAATAGCTGCTAGCTTCTTTTTATATTCTTCTTCCAACTCTGCACCGGAAAGAACAAAATCTTCGATCTGAATATCGAAAATTCTCTTATGAGAGCCAGTGAAATCTTCAAACTCCTTGGAGGCTTTAATTTCTTTATATCTTGCGTAGAGTTTTTCGTTTTGGCCTAGCCAGGTAAATACTTCTGCAACTGGTGGAAGTAGTTCATTGACGATGGCTCGAAGTTCAGGAGTATCGGCGACGCCATTTAAATGCGAGATTACCGACCAGACATAGGCCAAGTTTTCTTCTGCATCATCAAGGGGATCGACTGAATTTTTCCAAGTCGGTTTTTCAGGATTGGAAGTAATCTGATCGACAGTCTCTTTGACTTTCGCGATTAAAGAAAGCACCGCGGGTTTGAAGGAAGCCTGATCCAACTTTCCATAGGGAATTTTTTTGGACTTGTCAGTTACTATAGTTTCAATATTAATTAGTTCGCTCATTACTCTATTTAAATATTTTTGTGGCTCGGAAGCGAAACAAGTCGCTTTGCTGTGTTGTTATTGTGTATTAAATACTTAGTTGCCGTCCTATACGGAGCAAGTAACTGGGTATAGGACGGCAACTTAGAAAAACTTAAAGACTCTTTTAGAGATCTTCTAAATTGGAAGATCTTGTAAGTTCTGTGTTTTTATAAAGTGCTCCTAGCGATTTCTGAGTGTTGAGGCATTAGCTGCTTTAGGTGGTGGAGCTGGCCGCGCACCAGCGGGAGGACGACCACCTGCAGAAGGTCTTGCATTGCTGGAAGCCTTCGCCGTTGCCGGCCTATTTGCTGGTTTTGCTACAGGCATAGCGGCAAGTCCAGTTGTAGTTGGACGCTGCATTCTTGGTCTAACTCCCGGTATGGATCCAGGTTTTACTGCAGGACGTGCAAAGCTTGGTCTCGGTGAGGGTTTTGCCGTTGCCGGAGGACGATTCTGTGGAGGGCGCATTCCTCCAGGCTGTCCCATTGGTCTGAATGCTGGTCCTGGTCTTCCATATCTTCTTAGATAGGCAGGAGCAAATATAGTTCTGTACCAGTTACTTAGCACAAAGTACACAGGACGGTAGCAGGCACTGTAAATGCTGCAATAGACTCCCCAATTAAGCCTTTGATAGGCTGGAACATTAAGGTAGATTGGCGCCAGTCCAGAACCAGCTCCAATTGCGATTATCGGATTGGGGTTCCAGACTTGCGGAGTATATCCAGGCAAGGATGGTATAGCGCCGTAGTAGTCGGCTTCTCCCAAACCCGCATCATAGTAAGTGCCGGGAGCCGCACATGCAGTGAGTAACGCAATAAGAAATGCGCTAGCACAACTAGCTGTTAATTTAGTTTTTTTCATGATCCCACGGCATTCGCAAATTTCTCCAGTGCGAAAGCCCAACCTCCAATGAGATTAAGAAGATTCCCTAGTGTAATTCCAAGCTTTTAGTGTTTTTGCTATTGGCTCTTGTAATGGACAACCAAAATCGTTAAATATTTTTGCGTCTTAGGCTTACAGAGGCTTAGTTAGAATTGCTTAAATGGTTTTTGAAACGGTAGTAAAGGAGAAATAAAGCCGGTATGTTTCTTCTTGAAGGCTGGGAGTTAAATTACCCTGTCTAAAAATTTGATTTACTTTCTCAGTGATTGTCCTATAAGCTATACAAATGAGTATTTGAAAATTTTCAGAAGCAAATTTCGACAATTCTACCCAAGGATATGAATATGCGTTCCATTTCTTTATTAAGTTTGTCTATTCTTGCCGCTTTAAGCGTTACAGCTACTGCCGCTCCTGTTACAGAGCATGGCACAGGTGTTGGTAAGCATTGTGATGTAGATGTCGCCGTTACTTTCGATAATGGGAAAATTCAAAATATTGAAATTGTTGAAGA
>JAJPXW010000147.1 GCA_021205255.1 Burkholderiales bacterium | reverse complement strand
TTTTGAAAAGTTGCCTTTGGGCATTCAAGAGTGGTTAGTTATTGAATTGCCTATCCTGAATTCAGGCGGTGGATTCTCGACAGGCTAGATAAAAAGAAACCTGCCACTAGGCGTCACCAACGGAGATAAAAATGGACGCTTGCCAATACACTGGCGAAATCGCCTCTAAGTTGAGGCGTGCGAAAAATATTTTGCGGGGGGGGGTAACGCACTAGCCCTCTCCGAGGAGTGTTTAACGCAAATTCCTAAACTAAGGATATCTTCTCATTATTCAAGTATTTTGCAGTTTCTTATAACTGCAACTGGCCTATTGTACAAAATCGCAGAAAATACAGTTTCAGCTGTTTTAACGGTTCAATTCAAAGTCCTTCAGGTATTGCAGATACTTATCTTTATAAGTAGAGCCTTCATTGAAACAAAGCACAAATCAAGACATCTGCGAGCAATATCTTTTTTCAAAAACTCTTGCTTAAGGGTATGCAAGAGAAGAAGGATAACAAAAGTTCCGTTGGGATGCGTGGTTGTCGCCATGACATAACCGCTATTGTGCTGGCAACCAGCCACGCTACCCTACCAGTCCCTTGTGCAACGCAAGGGGCTGGCTAACCATCATTCTAAGCCGAAGGTCTAGTCATCCCAAGTTTCCATAGCTTATTGCCGAGAGTGACCGTTTCAGCTAGAGCTTTCGAGTGCAAGACTTGTATTGGGACCATCTACCCTACTAGCTTGGTAACAATGAAGCATGACTTTGAAGTTCAATGATGAACTAGTAACGGAAATGCATGTTTCCAAGTTCATTGAAAAACCAAAACAGTCCTTTGGACTGTTTATCAAAGACCGGACCTTAACTTGAAAAGACAGATATAAAACAAAAATTTTCGCATTTCACTTAGCTGGATGCGATCCTGAAAAGAGGAGATAAAATGAGCAAAGCCACTTCAAAAAGCCACGAATCCTTTATTGGAAAAAAGAGATTTATAGCTGAGATAATAGCACTAATTATCGGTTGTGGAGTAGGCAGTCACTCTCTAGCCGCCACCACATACGAGTATGATGAAACAACAAATACTTATGTTGCAAATTTAGATAATGGCACTCAGACTTCAAGTTTCTTTAGACCGAATCCTTCAAGTGCAAATGATACTTATTACAACACTGATAAACCCAACTACATTATAAATATTTCAGGCGATAATACTGGAAGTATGTTCCTTCAAGGAGTGCAAATAGGCTACGATGACATAGCCATTGGAGATGTAACTCTAAACATTGGTTCAACCCAAGATGATGCCTCAATAACGGGTTCTTTAATCGTTTTTGGTTCAAATACTAATTGGACCTCTATCTCAGCTGGAGATATTTACTACAACGCAACTAATACAAAATTTACTCCTAGCGGAGATACTGTTAATAGCAATTATGGGGTTAATATTGCTAACACAACAGCAGGATACAGCGCGACGATTAAAAGTGTCTATGTCACCTTTAATAATGTTGACGATGAGGAAGCCTCTAACATTGTTGGTTTAGCTGCCGGAGGACAAACTGATTCATATGGTGTGACTGTTAATGCCGAAAACATTGTCGTTACCTATACAGGAGGTTCAAAAACACAAGCTGGACAGCGCATTATGGGATTGGAAGTAACGCGCGGAAGTACCGCTAATATCTCTGGTACAGTTAAAGTTGAGGTAAAGCCTTCAGAACTTGGCACCCCTGAGACCCCCTCCTCTATTTATGGCGTTTGGGTTTCTCAACTTACAGCCGGGACAGGAGATAAAACCAGTGAAATTAACGCATATGTTGATGGAGGAGTCAATATAGAGGTAATCTCTTCTAACCAGACTAGTTCTGGATCCTCTATTTACGGAGCCTATGCAGGTATTCTTGCGTGGGAAGTTACTATAGGAAAAGATGGGAGCAATGGGGACATTATTACTATCACTACTTCCAGCTCCGATGACAGCCAGGTCGTAGGATTTTACCAGTGCGCGGGTAAAGTAAATGTTTACGGCAATACTGAAATAGATGTTTCGAACTCAACTGATGCTTCAATTGAAGGTGCCTATATAGTAGGAGGTACCTATTCTCAAACCGGCGCGACTACCTTGAATTTGACGAATGTTTCTGGTTCTTCTGGAATAGTCGCAGGCACCTTTATAGGCGATTCTTATCCATCAACTGATGATGAGGAGAATGCAACTACTGAAACCACTGGAGGTCCGACTTCGGTTGAATTGGGCGGCTCTACTAGCGTTAACTTGACCACATCGTTATCCGATTCACTATCAGACAATATCTATGGAATCGCAGTTGCTAGCGGCGTGGATAACTTAAATGCTGGTGATCTGACCGCTTCTCAAGCTATAACAGTCAACATTTTTGGAAGTAGCATCGCCGACTTGGGACAGACTGGAACTATCTATGGTTTCGTTGCGGCAAACGGTAAGGACTACACTGGCGTTACCGGCGCCACGGAATTAAATTTCGGTAATGACTCGAACACCTTCACTGGCATTGACTACAAGGGGTCCTTTGCTAACTTCGACACCGTCAACGTTGGCGCCGGCTCGTACTTAATGATGTTCCAGGGTGAGCAGAATGCGCTTCAGGGAAATGATGCCGTTTTTGGCGACAGTACACCAGAATCAACAGACACTTCTGTAATTAAAGGCGTAGTGGCTGAAAACGGCAAGTTGACGATTAACGATTCGACTCTTAGCGTCAGTGGATCAACTACTCCAAAGTTCACTATCGGGTCCAACGCTTTAGTCGCAACTTCCGAAGTTGACTCACTAGGTGATTTGACGAACAACGGAGGCGTACTAGTTACCGAAACCCTCACCATGGATTCCAAATCCTCCACTGGTACCAATATCACCACTTCCGGGACGGTGCTGGCTAAGACTTTGGATGCCCAAAAAGGCTTCTATACGTCGTCGGCCGGTAAGCTCTATGCGGCAGAGTTGACCATGAGTGGGACAGTTGACGACACGGTGTTGGATCTGACAGGAACCGACTTCCTAGTTCCGGATACCGTCACATGGACCGATACTACCCTCGGTGAGTCCGGCGTAACTATTAACGCCTACGGTGCGACCTTAAGCGGAGGCGCATTGAAGTTGACGAATTCCACCGGCCAGGTCTCTCTCAATAGCTCCGAGGATTCTCCAATGAACGCCAAGGTATATGTGGCATCCAACAGTACCTTGGGCTTGGGAGCTGCTACTACTGAGCTAAGTACGTACCTAGAAACCAATCCGACTTCTGTCACTGCTAATACTACTGTTTCACCTTTTATCACGGCCAAAGGTGATTTCAGCATGGAATCGATTCCTTCTGGTAGCTTAGTTCTCTCCACGCCGGTGACCACTGGTGACACTGGCTACATTCAGGTTGGCGGTAACTATGAGGATCCAGTCGGATTGGACTTCGAGTCCGGCTCTAACCTTATTCTGACTTCCGACCTCTATACGGACGACTCCGCTATTGCGTTTACTAAGAACGACGGAGAAGAAACCGCTACAATCTCCGTGCATGGTGGCGCCAACCTGTACGTTGCGGTTAGCGACTACTCAGGGGCTGACTATTACGTCATCGCCAAGAACTACGCAATAGACGAGGCCAACGACCCGGCTTCTAACTGGGAGAACTACAAGACGGTTCTGAGCAAATACGGCTTCAACTGGAGCGACGACTACGAAGTGCGAGATGTCGAAGACGATGAAGGTACTTCATATGTTATTTTGTACCGGACAGCTGAAACCCAGGACGACTTCTGCTCGCTCGGCTACGTGGCTTGCAACAATATCAAGACCGATGTGGAAGATCCTTCCCAGCCAGGACCGGGAATCGTTAATGATATTGTGGGTGATCCCGATGTCGACACAGCCGATAAGGTACGGGTAATGAACTCGATCGCCAACCTGCCGTTCGCAGGCGGCGTGATCGGCACGGCCATGGATGGCTTGAATGGCGCCATCACTGACATCTTTAACCACTTGACTATGGACAGCGACACGTTCGGAGCGCACGGAGTGATGTGGCCCTACGAGGAATACGGCAACATGTGGCTCGATGTCCACGGTACTTGGTTTAACCAGAAGCATTTGAGCGCAAGTGGCATCAGCAGAGCTGGATGGAGAGCCAACGCATTTGGGTTTATTTTGGGCTACGATAGAAAGCTCAAGGAAAGGCCGGTAGCTATCGGCGGAGCCTTCAGCTTCACCGGCGGCAACGTCAAGAGCACCGGCAACATTAGCTACACGAAAAATAAATATCAGGAATACGGACTGCATCTGTGGAGCAACTACAGCCCCAACGAGCACCTAAATATCATTGGAGCGTTGCATTGGATGCACAACGTCTCCGATGTAACGCAGAATGTAGGGATCGCCGGCTACAACAAGGCCCAGGGTCATATGACCACCGACTGGTTCGCACTGGGCGTTAGGTTCGAGACATCTCTTTCGGCCGGCAAGTTCACATTTGTACCGCACATTGAACCTAGATATGTGTACGCTAAGATGCGCGACTTCGACACCAAGATCGATGGAACTAGTATTTGGAGAACCCATGCCAAGGGCAACAGCTTCTTTCAGATTCCATTAGGTATCGCCGCACGCGCAGACTTCTTGACCGAAAGCGGTTGGACGATCCGACCGAACGCCGATGTGACGATCACTCCGCAGGCTGGTTCCACCAAGCTGAGAACGCAGCTGCGCAACGTCTACAACGCCGTCGACGCCGTTGAAGGTGAGTTCATGGGCAAGTTCCAAACTGCCGTGAAGTTGGGCGTTCAATTTGACCGCAAGAACTGGACGCTTGGTGGAAAGTACGGCTTAGTTGCTGGCGACAGGGGCAAGCTCGACCACGGATTCATTCTCCAGTTGAGACTAAGATACTAATATTCCCAATTAATAAGATTGGCCTCCAAAAGGAGGCCAATTTAATGTTGTCTCCGTATCTTGCAATCTTTGCCTTTAGATAGAATCAACTCTCTTTTCAAGAATTGGAGATAAATGTGATTTTCCGCCGAGACTTTTTAGTTT
>JAJPXW010000335.1:582-5122 GCA_021205255.1 Burkholderiales bacterium | reverse complement strand
GTTTTGGTGAAGGATGGGATGGCAGAGTAAGAGGTATTAGTGCTTCCATCATTACCTTAGATATCAATCCAACGATTGCCTGGAAATTCAATAAGTACCTAAGTATCGGTGTTGGCGCATCAGCTCTTTATCAACATTCGAAGATAAAAGAAGGCTTACCGTTAGGCGATTTGAAAAACTATGGGGTCAGTGGAGAATTTGAATATAAAGGCAGCGACTGGATGTGGACCTGGGATATTGGCTTGATGATTTCTCCATTAGATACTTTGCGGTTTGGCGTTTCTTACCGATCTGCTGCACATGTAAGAGCAAAAGGTGACTACAGTATGAGACTATCTGGAAACTTATTGGGCGTATACCCATTTTCCTTAGAAGAAACCACCTACGGATACGGTACTCTTACTACTCCTGAAACTATCTATATTTCTGGTTTTTGGCAGACAACCCCAAAACTTAGCTTAGCTTTTACAGCTCGTTGGGCAAATTGGAAAAACTTTGAGAATATGAGGTTTTATGCCAGAGATCCCAGTGGATTACCAGTGTTTTCGTACCTAGGTCAACTGCTTGGTCAATCTACAACTAGTGTGTCTATCACTAACGATTGGCGTTCTGTATGGTTCTTATCTCTTGGCGCTGACTATAAATTTACTGATCATTGGACTGGAAGAGCAGGCTTGGGATATGAATTTAATCCAATCACTGATCAGAAACTAAAAACTGCCTTAATTCCTGACACACAACGTCTTTGGATTTCTCTCGGTGCCTCCTGGTCGTCAGGAAAACATTGGCAAATCGATGCAGCCGTAGCAGAATTAATTGGTATGGGTCATAAGGGTCTTTATGACTATTATGGCGAATACCTTGGAAAGTACCATAGAGTGAATGGTACCTTGTTCGGCGCTGCTGTTCAGTACCACTTCTAAAAGAAACTCTGATGACTGCCTCGTTAGAGATCAGTGAATCTATGAAATAGATTCAAAACAGCCTTCCAATAAAAACTTTCAAGAATGGCTATGGGAAATCTCGTAGCCATTTTTGCTTATTATGTGTGCCTTTTTTCTGTTCCATGAAAATCTGATGCAGGAGGAATCACATCTATGGCTAAAGAAAAAGTAGCTAAGGCACTTAAGAAGGCCAAGCACCATGCTGTAAAAGAACACATCACAATTCGCTTGGATCCTTCAATTTTGGACTATTTCAAAAAACTCGCTAAAGAGACGGAAGTCCCATACCAAACTCTCATTAATTCCTTTCTCGCAGATTGTGCTGCCAAGAAAGCAAGACCTATTTTGACTTGGTCCATAGAAGAAGAAAAACAAAAGGATAAGTAAACTAATAAACCTTTTTGGTGTGTATCTTCTCCACAATAACGCCAATAGGGTTTACCCTATTAGAAACGTCAATGGAGGAGAGAAATGAAGACTCCGTTCAAAACAATCGCAAAGGCAATCCTGGTTCTGTTTATTGCAGGAATTGCATCCACTTCCTTTGCTAGAGCAAAAGTAGATGAGCCAAAGCTTCTTGGCGTTATCGATTTCGGAAAGACAACAATCCCTACGATAACCCGTGTCCTTCAGAAATAGGGATGCATAGTTCGTGGGTATGCTATCGAGGCTAAAGTTGCAGAAGAATGCTTCGTGCTACCTGGTCATCCGACTGTAATTGTCGATAGCGAAGAAGGCGCCCCTATTGACATGGTTACGCTAACTTATAAGAAAGGAATCGACTCCAAGGAGTATGAGTCCTATTGGAATAATTTATGCGAAGCCTATGGGCAGCCTACTCGCCAGGAAAATAACGTCCAAACTGGCTACAAATATGCCGTCTGGCTTCATAATGGTATGGTCGTGGAACTCGAAGACCCAATTTTCTCTTTCGAGGGATACTTAACTTATATGACGCCAGAAGATTACGGACAAATCAAGTTGTTGCAGAAGCAGGCAAAAGCTCAAATTCCATAACAAATAAATTTTCTGGCAAGTTTTAGCAGAATAGAAAACTAAACTTTTACGCCATGAAATTACGAAAGAAAGCTTTCTTACTAGCAGTTGTGCCCTTAGTTTTCGCAACTTGGTCTGTTCAGGCAGGAAGCGCAAGGATAGGTTCGCATTCAAGAGTTTCGAATTCACTTTCAAGGCCTATCCTTGGAACTGTTACGCTTGGTGAGACCACAATTTCGCAATTTGTAATGGCAATGAAAGCTAAAGGATGCCGGCTTAATTACGAAACAGAAACGGAAGCTGAAGTAGCTGCTGGTTGCTTTCAGCTTCCTGGGAATCCGGAAGTCGGTGTCGGTTGGCTGTATCAACTGGGTCAGCCTCGTAAAATCAACATGGTTGTAGTCCAATATAAGAAGACTCTAGGTCAAAACACTTTCAATGCGTATTTGAACGCCTTGAAGAAGAGGTATGGACAGCCATCTAAAATCGAGCCAGGTAGCATGGGCGACGTAAGACAAGCAGCCTGGCAAAAGCCAGGCATGGTGATTCTTCTAAATGAAGAAAAGAAAAGTCCAGAGGGCACGCTTGTATATGGAACACCTGAGTTGTTCGCTAAACTTGAGCGCACCGAAGAGCAAAGAATGGCCGATCTAGATCGACTTTAAACCAACCGTCTTTTATTAAAGGCCTCGGACAAATTTATCTGAGGCCATGCTGTCTGTGGGAATGGAGAATTTTGAGGGAGTTTTCCGTGGCTATCCTTTCACGCAGAGAATTTGCTTGAGTACTGCGACTGGCTCAACAAGATCCGACTGATTCTGCATTACTACATCTATATCTTTGTAGGCGGCTGGAATTTCGTCAATGACTTTGACATCCTTTCGGCAAAGCACGCCTGCAGTTTGCTTTTCAAGGTCCTCTACTCCAAAAGTGCGCTTTGCTTCTGTGCGGGATAGGCGCCTGCCGGCTCCGTGAGAAGAAGACTTGAACGAATTAAGCTCGCCTTTGCCTTTTGTGATGAAGGAACGTGTTCCCATGCTGCCAGGAATAATTCCAAACTCTTCGCTAGAAGCTGAGACTGCACCTTTACGAGTTACCCAGACATCTTCTCCGAAGTGATTTTCTTTCCTCACGTAGTTGTGATGGCAGTTAATTATCGGATTGATGATTGAAGCGGTTGGCCAAATAACCTTGAGACTTTCCAATACGGCATTTAGCATTTCCTCACGGTTTATATGTGCGTATTGCTGAGCCCAATGGGTAGCAAATAGGTAGTCGTCAAAATCCTTTGTACCTTCAGTTAGCCAAGCTAATTCAGGGTCTGGCAATACAAAATTTGTCTGTTCAGCCAATTTCTTTGCTTTCGTAAAAAAATTGACTGCGATATGCAGACCTGGTCCCCTTGATCCGGAATGCAACATAATCCAAACATTGTTTTCCGTATCTTTGGATATCTCTAAGAAATGATTACCAGCGCCTAGGGTTCCTATTCCCGCTTCCCAAGTTGTTCTTTTCATGGTCGAAAGAATTCCCGGTACTCTTTCGTTCATTTCCTCAAATCCAGGGCGAAGTTTCTCCACGGCGTCCCAATGGATCTTGTCAGGATCATGTTGACGAAGTCCAACAGGTATCCTCTTCAAAATTTCATCCATTAAAGGCTGAAGTAGGCAAGGTTCCATGTCTTTGCCGGATAAATTAGTTTTGGCAGCCAGCATTCCGCATCCAATGTCCACACCTACAGCAGCCGGTATGACTGCTCCTTGGGTTGCAATTACGCTTCCAATCGTAGCGCCATCGCCCGCATGAACATCGGGCATAGCAGCCACATGTTTGAAAATAAAAGGCAAAGAGGCAACATTAATAAGTTGTTGAAGGGACTTTTCGTCTATGTCTTTAGTCCAGACAAAAATATCTTTCCCATTAGGGACGCTTTTTCTAATTGAAATAGGCATTTGTTGTTACCAGACAGAATCAACCTTACTTCCTTTAGAAGTAAGGACGACAGATTTATAAAAGTGCTAAGAGTTAGAGCCGAGGGCTATCTAATGGCTCCAAGAAGTGTTCTTAAAAGCGACAATATCGGTAACAACAGTTCCACCACTGCAATCGAATTTCTAAAGCGGTAAGGTACAGATTGCGCTTCATAGGGTTCTACTTAAATATTGGCGTGGTGGTTGAAAGCGGGTATTAATAACACAATATGAGGGGCTAGGAGAGGTGTTTAGATATCTATGGCTACCAAACACACAAAATAGACCTGCGGGTTTATGCTAAGGAGCTCCAATAAAGAGGGTAACGAGTAGTTCGAGGAAATTGCTAGGCAAACTCATTGATATAAGGAGCGGTTTGTGTTGGTTTAGTCACTAGAAGTTTTAGGAGGTCGAAGCTGCATTTAAATTATTGGTTTCTTGACAACGTTACTTTTTGCCAACGAGATTTGAAATATTTGTTCCACCATTGTGCAGTTTGGCACTTCCAATTCCTTTTAATCTTAAGGCCATTTTCGCTTGCAACTTTTTCTCAACGAAGTCCTTTGTAGTGGCAATAAATGGAAAAGACTAAGAAAGTTCTGCAGTCCTCTTTTGCCTTGTGGATGGTTA
>JAJPXW010000335.1:0-572 GCA_021205255.1 Burkholderiales bacterium | reverse complement strand
CAACGAGATTTGGAATGTTTGTTCCACCCTTGTACAGATTGGCATCCCCAATTCCTTTTAACCTTAAGACCGTCCTCACTTGTAACTTTTCTGAACGAAGTTCTTTGAAGTGGCAATAAATGGAAAAACTAAGAAAGTTCTGCAGTCCTCTTTTGCCTTGTGGCTGGTTACACTTCAAATATATAGTTAAGAACCAGTCTCTTTAAACAAGTGAGGAGGAAATGGTAAAGAAGCTAAGAAAGTTTTTTGAAGATGCGAAAAACCATCGATTGTCGCCACTAAACGAGCGGCAAAGATGCTTTCTTGTCAGAATGTGCAATACATTTTGCATTTACTTTTTCCTAACTGGCCTTACCTGTTTTTGTCGGCTCTTTTTCAAGCCTGAGACTGTGCCTTCAAGTGCCTTGGCCATCTATATAGGAACCGGGACTTTTGGAATTCTTGCAGCTCTTTATTTCAGTTGGTTCGCCTATTATTTCAAAATTGCGAGGATGCAGTGATGTCCTTTATCCCATTTCTCTTGATTTTGCTGGGCTTCTTTGCCTGGGGTTCCTGGTATGTCGTCTGGGGAT
>JAJPXW010000027.1 GCA_021205255.1 Burkholderiales bacterium | reverse complement strand
ATCTTGAGCTAAAGAATTTACTAGCTATCTGACTTGTTGTCGAACAATTCCTTTATTTATGAAAAAAATTTATTTTTAGGGAATTGATGTCAAAGATAAAGGTTTGACCGACTTTTCTAGAGAAAAAAGTGGCAGTCCACCCATTAAGGAAGACTGCCAAACTCATTTAGGATAAAAACTACAAGCAGAAAAGATAAGTTTTAATTGAAGTCAAGGATTTTCATATATTCTCTATTTACAAATACCTGTCCTCTAGGTGCTGGTTCTTTAACAAAAATCCTTTTTCTTTCCAATAAATTTAGATATTTAGAAGCAGTCTTGCGCTTTACCAGGCCGGAATACACTATGTCTTTAATCCTTAAAAAAGGGAATTGACCCACTAGCAAAAGGAGAAAATCAGATCGAATTTTTTCTAATTCCTTATCTCCTTTCATTGTTTCAACAAGAGTTGCCATGTAGGAGTCAATCTCCTCGGCTTTCTGAGAAGTCCAAGAAGCCGCTTCCCTAAGTGCCACTAACATGAATTTTATCCAGCTCTCCCAGTCACCATTTCTTGTAACGTTCAGCATCGTGGTGTAATACTGCGATCTGTTGAGGCTGATATATCGGCACAAGCATAGATAGGCACCACTCAAAATGCCATTTTTGATTAGGAAGAGGTGGTTCAGAATTCTGACTGTTCTACTATTACCATCGATAAAAGGTCGAATCGCCTCAAATTGATAATGGGCTATCGCCATAGCAATCAGTGGATCCAGGCTTCTTTCGGATTCATTCACAAAGTCCAACCAGTTTTCAAGTTTCCTTGTAATTAAGTCAGCTCCTTGGGGAGGTGTATAAATAGGAGTTGTGGTGCCTGCATGAGCCATTGCAGGACCAGCTCCCTTGCGAACCTCCAGCCATATCCCATTTACGTAGGAGCTAATCAACTTGGGAATATCAGATGTAATTGGAGTGGGAAATGGTTCGGTTCTGAATATTGCCAGCGCATGTGCACATCTCATCGTCTCAAGAAGAGCGGAATAGTGCTTGGTTAATTTTTTATCGCATTTGTAAAAGTCAAACCAGCTTACTTTTATATTTTCAATTTCGAAGTTATATTGACACTCCAAAATTGGTAATACAAACGCTATTACATCCTTATATAAAGAGTTTTCAACCACCATTTTCAAGTGTTCTAAGGCGATGCGCGCTTCAAGGCACAGTTTAAGAACTTCTCTCGACTCTACATCGACAGCAGGTGGCAGGAGGGGCAATTCGTTATATGGAAGTGAAGGATTCCAATCCATAGAATAGTTCCTTTTATGAAAGTTTCTTTTGAGATTTGAAATGGATTTCAAGTGGTTATTTATTCACCCAATCCTTATCTCTTTGGTTTCCTAACCAAATCGTATTTCAGGTCAAAGCGCTAAGAGCTAGATTTCTAGCCGTATGGTTGGAAGTCTGGAGCCAGGAACTCTTCGGTTTCGATTGAAAATTGCAACTTGAACAGAAGCGATTTGGAAATGTCAAGGAGAAGTATTTCACTATAAGCGTCAATTTACGTCATATAGGTGATCTATTGAAACTTTGTTTAGAAATGTTTTGAAATTGCGTATTGCATTTCACAACTTCAAGATAAGGACCTATCTCTTTTTGATTTCGGCTGAGTTAGAAGAACACGAAAACTAAATTTTCTTATGCGGACTTTATGGCCATAGGCAGACGTTTAGGCTTTGCACCTTCCTCCTTGGCCATGCCTTAACACTGTACAGCCTTTATTTCCGCACCACTTTGAAGAGCTCCTGTTAAGCGTTGTTCTTGACTCGAAACAAAGTCTTACCAGTGTTTCCATTATGGCAACCGGAAAGAAGGAACTCACCACTAAAATCAGTCATGAAAATCGATATCAAGTGAAAAAATGCAACTTCAAAAATTGGCTTTGGGCTTCTTAATTGCTTTGATTGGATCAGTGAGCAGTGCTCAAACTACAGATTTGAAATCGGCTTGCGAACAGAACAATGCACAGGCTTGCCTTGAGCTTGGCGAAAAATCTCAAGTTACCGAATAAACAGCTTGCTTTCTGGGCATATGACAAAGGCTGTTCCTTAAACAATGCAAAGGCCTGCTATAGAGCTGCTTTTGTGTTTAAGTGGAACTTTGAAAAAGATGCTATTACGCCAGCAAAAGCTAGGGTTTACTTACGTAAAAGTTGTGCTCTGAGATACCGTAAAGCTTGTATTGACCTTGATGAAATTTGGAGATTTGGCGATCCCTATTAATACCAGCTTTCTATCCTTTTTCTGCTCGACTCATACTCTGAAACGAGGTAGTAAAAAATTTATAGCTCACGGTTGTACGGCACAAGAAGCTCTTCTACTGGTATTTGAACCAAATGTTTTAGGCGTTCTCTTTGGCTGATATCTGATATATCCCTGGCATCGGCTCTTTTACAAGGCAGAAAAATAGATCGTTAAGAGTAAAGAGCACCAATCTCGGCATTAGGAGGTAAACCAATCAGCTACACGCAAATTCTGTCTTAACTTTCTGGTTTAGTTGGCTTTTCTGGAACTGGCACCGCTGTTTCTTTGGTTTCATTTTGCTGACTCTTCTTCCTTTTCCTCTTCTGCGGCTTCTTCGTCCGATTCTTCCTCAGATTCTTCGCATGCGTCCTTATATCCTAGCTTGCAAGCTTTTTGATAGTACTCAGCCGCTTTCTCTTGCGACTTTTCGCCAGTCAGTCCCATTTCATAAATTATGCCGAGGTTAAAACAGCCTTTATCGTCATCCAAATCACAGGCCTTCTCGAAGAAGTCTTTAGCATTCGAATAGGACTGCTCAACACCATCTCCTTGGCTATACAGCACTCCTAGGTTGTAGCAACCGGAAGCACCATCGTAACTGCACGCCGTCTCAAAAAATTCAGCGGCCTTAGAAGCTGATTTCTCTACTCCTTTTCCATCAGAGAACATTTCACCAAGGTTGTTGCAGGCATCGGCGTTTTCAAGTTCGCAGGCCCTTCCGAAATAGTCGATAGCCTCATCAAATGATTGCTTTACGCTCTCTCCACCTTCGTAGTACATCATTCCGAGGTTAAAGCAACCTGTACCTTGGTCCAGATCGCATGCTTGCTCGTAGTATTCGGCCGCCTTGGCCTCAGAGTGCTCCACATCTTCGCCTTCGTCGTATTTCGCACCAGCTATAAAACAGGCTTCGCCATTCCTAAGATGACAAGCTTTCTGCATATATTTAAGGGCAATTTGACTTGACTGCTCTACTCCTTTTCCTTCGTCATACAAAGAAGCCAAATTAAAGCAACCGTCGCCGTAATTTAACGCGCACGCTTTTTCATAGAATTCTGCAGCGTTCTTATAGGACTGAGGTAGACCCACGCCTTCATCGTAAAGTGCACCGACATTAAAACAACATTCTGCATTTTCCTGCATACAGCCTATCCGGTAGTAATCGGCTGCCTTAGTATCCGATTTCTCAACGTCTTGACCTTCGTGATACATGCTTGCAAGTGTGATACAGGCCTCTGGATCTTTCTTAATACAGGCTTCCTCCAGCTCTTTGACGTCCATTGCGTAAGAGCTCGAAGCGATTAATGCGACTGCGACGAGTAATAATTTCATGGCTTAGGACCAAGTTGAATTAACTACAAGAATAGAGGAAGGCTCGCCAAATAATTGAAAATGGGGGTTGATTTTCTCTAGCCCCCATGTTTATCCCTAGTAAAAAGGTCGAGATTAATGCGTTAGCCTACTGAGAAGCTCAAAGTCTTGGCAACCTTCTTCAAGACCAAGTTCACAAGATTTTCCGTAAAAGATCCTAGCTTGTTCGGCCGACTTCTCAACGCCATTACCATTAGCGAATTGGACCGCAATGTTATAGCAACCGATACCGCTTCCTAAACCGCAAGCCTTTTCAAAATATTTAGCTGCCGTAGCAAATGATTTTTCTACTCCTAGACCTTGGCTTGTAAGTCCACCAAGGATAAGGCAGCCGTTCTGGTCATTAAGCTCACAGGCTTTTTCATACATGCCGGCAGCCTTTTCGTACGACTGCTGAACGAAATTGCCCTTTTGATACATCACGCCAACCGCAGTGCATCCTGCGCCTGCCTTTAAATCGCAAGCAGTATTGAAAAACTTGTAAGCGGATTCATAAGACTGCTTTTCACCATCTCCTGAATAGAAAACCTGGCCTAAAGTCAAGCACGCCGATGCATTCTGGTAGCCACAGGCCTTTTCATAGGCATCGACCGCCTTTTCAATGGATTTTTCAACGCCATTTCCTTGATAAAGCAAATTTCCGAAATGCAGACAACCATCGGAAATTTTGAACTTGCAAGCCCTCTCGTAATCAGCAGCAGCCTTCGTAAATGATTGTTCAACTCCCTGACCTAGCTGATTCATCACACCTGCGTAGTAGCATCCTTGACCTATTCCTATTGTGCAGGACTTATCGAATAACGCATACGCATTTTCAAAGGATTGATCTAGAGATGTACCTTCGTAATAGAGGTGAGCAAGGTTATAGCAAGCTTGGCCGACTTCCAAGCTACAAGCTTTAGTAAAGTAGGATGTGGCATCAGTAATTGACTGCATCATCGGAGCTTCCCCTCTTTGGAAAATCAATCCAAGGTTGTAGCAGGAAAGTCCGTTATTTAAATCACAACCGTCCTCGTAAGGCTTTACGGCCTTGTCGTATTGCTTCTTTTCTTCAAAAGCGATCCCAAGGTTAAGGCACCCCCTCCCATCTTTTAAGTCACAAGCTTTCATGAACATTTCTCTTGCCGGGCCGGCCATCTCGCTTCTGTCGTAATAGTTACCCATTGCCAGGCAACTATTAGCAATATCTAAAAGGCAACCTTTTTCGTAATATTCAATGAACTTCTTGCCAGTCGTGTCTTCCACAACCTTGGATGCATAAAGGCCACCTAGATAGTCGCAACTTTCCCCATTATCTATCCTGCAACCTTTTTCTAGATATTCAACTGCCTTTACCCAGGACTGCTCGCCCTCTCTTCCTTCTGCATAGCTAACTCCGACTTGATAGCAGGATTCTGAGATGCCTTGATCACAGGATTGGATTTGTTCCTGCAAACTAGCACCGTAGGCATTCGCAGCCAGAGAAATTAACAGCGGCCA
>JAJPXW010000041.1 GCA_021205255.1 Burkholderiales bacterium | reverse complement strand
TGTCCCTTTATCTACGACCTTTCTCAGACAGTCATGAAGCATGTTACTAATGCGCAATTTAGAGCTATGAGTGTAGATTTTTTGGAGAATTTGGGATATTGGTATTGCTTCTGCCTATCACTTTGATAGAGATAACCTTGCATTCCTGGATATCTAAAAATTGAAGGTATCGCAATGTGGATGCACTAATAACTGTAGCCAAGAATTAAGTTGCGGAAAAGTTTTGCCTCTGAGGAACGTCAATTCAAATCCAGTGCATTGCCTCAATGGTAACTTGGGAATAAGGGACTTTGAAACTTCAGGTTGCATTGCTCGTTTACAAATAACTTGGAGAAGGATTTCCTCCTCTGCCCTACTCCTTGCGGTTGTTTCACGACTGGCTATTTGTATTTGTAAAAGCATTAAATCCTGATGCGTACGAATGGCAACTGCTATTGTCAATTGCAAGCTTATAAATTTAAAAGGCGACCGCACCTCCATGTTGTGCGGCCGCCTTCGGGGAATATTGTTTCCCACTTGCAATCAGTTGATATTATTCATTGAACTTTAAGAAATTGACAAGCTTGAAATTAAGCAGCTTTCTTAATCAACTCTGGTTGCAGCGTAATGTGTCCAATGTGATATTTGCTCTTTAACAAATCCCTTTCCGTTTCTAAGACTTCAGGCCATTTCTCTAGATCTTCTACACACAAGTGAGCAGATAGTGCGGCATGGTCGGCTGACATATCCCAAATATGCAAGTCGTGCACAGAGGCTACGTCTTTGACTTTTTCCATTGCTTCTCCAACTTCGTCATAGTCGACACCTTCTGGAACAGCGTCTAGCAGTAACTTCACAGACTTTAGAAGAACTCCAGTAGCGGACCTTAGAATAAGCAAAGCCACAAACACTGATAGTATCGGGTCAACCTGGTAGGGACCGCCAAAGTAAATAATGATACCGGCGGCGATTGCGGCGACTGAGCCTAGCAAGTCACCCATGACATGTACCAATGCGGATTTCGTATTGATGTTCTTGCGGTCGCGTGAGAGTAGATAAGCCATGGCGATATTCACGATCAAGCCCATGGTAGCAACTACAAACACTCCGGCACCATGAACAGGTGTTGGATGTTCAAATCTTTCGATAGCTTCGAAAATAATCCAGCCAACAACGGCAAACATCATGATGGCGTTAAGAAGTGCCGACAGAACTTCGATCTTTGCGTATCCGTATGAATAATGCGGACCGGCTGGCCTTCTTGCCATAATGGCGGCCATCATGGCCATAAATAGCGAAAACGAATCAGTAACCATATGGCCGGCATCCGATAGCAATGCCAACGAGTTGGATACCAATCCCCCTATAACTTCAACAATTGCAAAACCAAACGTTAAAGCAACTGCGATCATGAACAGTTTCTTCGTACTACCATCGCTGTGGTGTACGTACCGGCTGTCACCATCATGGTGGGAGGCCAGTTCCTGTGCGATTTTATCGATATACATAATATTCCCCAATTCACAATTGGAATGCCGTGAAGACATCCGAGTTTTGAGGAGATGAGCTATCTAACGCACTTTGGGAATTTCTTGAAGCTGAAATAAAACTATTTGGAATAATCCTTTTAGTTCAGCATTAATTTTTCTTTTTGTGGACTCCTCTAAAGTCCATGTTTTATTTTCTCTCTTCCCTTTTTGTCATTGAGCAAAGGAAGAGGTAAATCTTTCATGCTCATTCCAAAAGCTTTCAGAGTGGAATGTACCGTTTCCATCCTTTCATGCTCTGGCACTTTTCCTTCAGTGACGAAAAGAAACTTTTGAATTAGTTGAACGACGTTTCTCCGGGTGTCGTCCCCTAATTGCTTTATTAATTTGGCAGTAACTGCCGGTTTTCTTTTCATCAGTCCGGTTCCCAGGATGCCTATAACAGCGTCCTTAAGGGAATCCTTCTGGTCAGTCAAAGCTCTTTTGCGATTTATAAATGGAATAACCATAAGTAAAACGCCCAAGCCCAAACTGATTGGAACAATCAGTCTTCCTACTAATGCATCGGGAAGATCCTTAAGTGCCAACAGCACGCCGGCCAAACAGAAGGAGCAGCCGATTACTTGCATCATCACCGCATCGGTGAAGAATTCCCAGCGCCCAAATCCGCTTAGCTCTGCTTGCAACCGATCAATCTGATTGGCTACATGCATGGCCTGCCGGTGGGAATAATGAGCTTCTTCCTGAAGCATCCCTATCCGGAAGGAATCTAGATATTGCCATTCCGATCGCATAACGACTGTTGGAACGTGACACAACTTGATGAGGATTTTCGCAAGCTTCAAACCTTCATCAGGTGGTTCTTCTCCAGAGGGTTGATCGCGATTGGATGTAGACATCGTCAATTCCTTGAGTGATTATGATTATATTGGTAATAACCCTAATTGAAAAGGGGGAGATTGAGTAAATATTACAAATGGATACTATCTATACCCAACATCGTTGAAAAAGCCGCTTTTTACAGCGGCTTCTTCATGCTCAAAATAAGTTTCCTGTGATTAGATCAGATAAATGAACGTCAACAACAGGAATAACGGAATCAGTATACAGTAAGACCAGATCATGTAACCAAAGAACGATGGCATCTTAATACCACGATTTTGGACAATGGAAATAACCATGAAGTTAGGTGCATTTCCAATAAAGGTCATAGCTCCCATAAATACGGCGCCCATGGAGATTGCCATTAAGGTATGAGCTTCCGGTCCCATCAACACTTGAGGATCGCCACCGGCCAAATTAAAGAAGGCCAAGTAGGTAGGCGCATTGTCTAGGAATGAAGACAGCATGCCTGTTAACCAGAAGAATGCAGCGTTTACGGGTTCGCCTTGTGCATTGGTCACCAAAGCTACTAAGCTGGAGAAAGCTCCTTCATGACCGGCTCTAAGCATTTCTAGAACAGGGACGATCGTCACGAAGATTCCGAAGAAAAGCTTGCCTACTTCAAGAATCGGTTCCCAAGTAAACTGATTAGCTTGTCTATGTTCTTTCTTGGTTACTAGCATGGAAGCAATAGCTGCTAGTAGGAAGATCAGGTCGCGAACGATGGATTCCAATGCCATATGAACTCCGAGGAAATGGAATTCCACATTCGTTTTCCAGAATCCGGAAAGAAGGACAGCGCCAATAATGCAGGCAAGAAGGATGAAATTCTGAGAACCTTCGATAGCGATTGGAATCTGTTCATCGACTTGGCCAAAATGAGGATTTTCCTGGATCTCCTTTTTAAGAAGTACCGTGTCTAAGCAGTAGTAGATGACCAGAAGAATAAGAACAGCCAGTCCAGTGACTTCCCACAGATGAGCGGCGGTCCAGAAGAAGGTCACGCCTCTTAGGAAGCCTAAGAACAATGGCGGGTCACCTAAAGGAGTTAACGAGCCAGCAATATTAGCAACAATGAAAATAAAGAAGATGTAGGTGTGCATCTGATAGTGTCTTTTATCATTTGCCCCAATTAATGGACGAATAAGCAACATCGCCGCGCCAGTCGTTCCCATAAAGTTGGCAAGAACTGCGCCAATAGCAAGGAAAGCTGTATTCAAACCCGGCTTGCCTACGAAAGTTCCTTTTAAGTGAATACCGCCAGCCACTACAAATAATGAACCGACGAAGATGATGAATGGTATGTAATCTCCTAGCAATGCATGGGCAAGTGCTTCTGTACTTGTCCTAGCCGGAAAGAAGATATACAACGGAACTGCACAGAGCAAAGCCCAAAATAACGCTACTTTGCCGTAATTCTTATGCCAGAAGTGTGGGGCAAAGAGCGGAAATAAGGCAATGCTAAGCAGGATGCCTGCAAATGGAAAGGCCCACCACAGAGATAGCTCGGGGCCTGGCAAATTGGCATAGGCGGAAACTGGGGCTAGCCCTAATGCCACCACGGCCAAAGCAGCCTTGGAGATTTTCATGTTCATCGTTAGTCCTCGACTCAAATCAATTTGTCCGGCCATCGGGATCCGTTATGCCGAACACTTCTTTTAAATACTTCAGATAAGATTCGTCTTCGCACATGCTCTTGCCAGGCGAATCCGATACTTTTGCTACTGGCTGTCCGTTGCAGCGCACCATCTTTATAACATTCTGGATAGCCGGAATTCCTAAATCGCAAACTAGGTTCGTGCCAATTCCGAAACCCGTCATAATCCTTCCATTAAATCTTTGCCATAGGCCAATAACCTTCGGTATGTCGAGCATGTCGGAGAAAATTAATCTTTTTGTTTTTGGGTCGCACCGATTGAGGCGGTAATGTTCAATCATTTTTTCGCCCCAGTAGTACGGATCTCCAGAGTCATGCCTTGCTCCATCGAAGAGCTTGCAGAAAAACATGTCGAAGTCGGATAGAAAGGCTTTTAACCCGTAAACGTCCGACAATGCGATTCCCAAGTCGCCACGGTATTCACTTGCCCACTTTCCAAAAGCATAGGTTTGCGAATCCCTGAGCCTTGGCCCAAGCGCTTGGCATGCTTGTAAATATTCATGCGCCATAGTGCCTTGAGGTGTCAAGTCTTCTTGCATTGCAAAAAGTACATTACTTGTGCCAGTGAAGTTATCGGGCAGTTCTTTTGCTAAAGTTCTAATGACTTCGAGTTGCCATTCCTTTGAAAACCTTCTTCTTGTCCCATATTCAGAAAATCCGAGAGGTTCTTCCCTATGAGGCAATTCACGAACTAGATGGATTTTGTCTTGCAGTCTTTTTCTACCCTCTGCTAGATCCAGGTGCGGATAGAAATGTCGGTAGTAGGTCTCACTAATGATGGCAAGAACCGGGATCTCGAACAAAATGGTATGCAACCAGGGGCCTTTGATACGAATGTCGATATCAGTTTTACTTCCTGGTGTTGGCGTTACTGAAATCCTATCGCGTTTTAGCTTAAAAAGCTCAAGAAAATCAATAAAGTCGCTTTTCATGAAGCGAAGATCTCTTAAATAGTTAAGTTCCTCGGTTCTAAAACGCAAGGTACATAAATTATCTATTTCTCTATTTACTTGAGGCAAAACTGCCTGCAAATCAGTACCGGGATTCCTGCACTTGAACTTGTATTCCGCTTGCGCTCCAGGAAATTGGTGCAGCACGCACTGCATCATTGTGAATTTATATAAATCTGTATCT
>JAJPXW010000081.1 GCA_021205255.1 Burkholderiales bacterium | reverse complement strand
CGGTCTGGATCTTGTAGTTCAAGATCTAGCATCGCTTTGACGGCAAAACGCCCTTTAGTCGTTAGTTTCATCTTATTTCCGATTAATTCGGTCGGAAATATACACTGATCTATTTCCGAGTGCAATAGTCGGAAATTATTCTATCTATAGGAAGAAGAACACGTTTGAAAAGAATATATGGACTAAAGAGAAAGTGCTGTGGGTAGATAATTTTTAGGGAATTACCCCTCTAGTTATGTATCCAGTTCCTTATCAAAATTGTCGGAAATAAGAACTAAAAATTTTCTAAGTATTTAAGTCGGAAATAGTTCGTTGCAACCTTGAAGCGAAACTTAAGGTTTTTAGCCCACTATGAGACTAAAAGTTTTTTCAATAGGCCAGTAAAAAGAAGAGCCTCACGGCTCTCTTTATTCACTGGGTTTTTAGAAAGAACGATTTCCGCTATACATAGCGGCGCGTTTCTTTACTACTTCAAGCAGCCCTTCACACGCATCCTCGCAGTAATCAAGGACTGTATTGAATCCTTCATTTCCGCCATAGTATGGATCGGGGACCACCGCTGTATCGTTCTCTCTGGCGTATCTCATAAGAAGCGCTAGCTTGTGCTTGTACATTGGCGGGCAAATCTGTTGCATTGCTGTTAGATTCTCCCAATCCATGGCCAGAATAAAATCGCACTCTCTAAAATCATCTGCCGTGATCTGCCGAGCTCTTAACTCGGACAAGTCATAGCCTCTTTTACGCCCAGCTAGCTGAGCACGGACATCGGGAGCTTCGCCCACGTGATATCCGTGTGTGCCTGCGGAGTCAACTATGATCTGATCGCTCAGACCAGCTTCCTTAACCATCTTTCCAAAGACGGCTTCGGCTGTTGGTGAGCGGCAGATGTTGCCCATGCACACAAACAAAACTTTTACCATATTCCTGTCGCTTTGCTATCTAGGATCCCTAAACAAACTTAAGGACGAATTGGGAAATTCCCTTTTCATCCGCACAATTTGCCTATAGTACGATATTTTTTAAAAAATTCAAGAGTGGATTACGGGATTACCCATACCGTTTTTATGCTTAAGACTAGGGGACTTCTGCTCCAAATACTTGCAATTTGATTAGGCTAATTTTGTCACGCACTTCAGCGGCCCTCTCAAATTCAAGATTCTTAGCGTGCTCATACATGGTTTTCTCAAGCTTTTTGATTTCCTTGGCTAGGTCCTTAGGATCCATCTTCTCGTAGTCTTCGCACCCAACTGGGGCAGCAGCTTCATCGATTTGGTCCTCTTTATAGACACCATCAATGATGTTCCGAATCTCCTTTTGAACACTCTTTGGCGTAATGCCGTGTTCTTCATTAAATTTTTGTTGCTTTTCTCTACGGCGATTGGTCTCCTCGATGGCTCGTTTCATGGAGTCAGTGATATTGTCTCCATAGAGAATAGCTTTTCCATTAACGTTACGAGCAGCTCGACCTATAGTCTGTATCAAAGATCGTTCGCTTCGCAGAAATCCTTCTTTATCAGCATCCAAAATCCCCACTAGCGCTACTTCAGGCATATCAAGACCTTCTCTAAGAAGGTTAATGCCAACGAGCACATCAAAGACACCAGCACGCAGGTCCCGAATTATTTCAACTCTCTCAACTGTATCGATATCAGAATGCAAGTAGCGAACTTTTACTCCATTGTCTGATAGAAAGTCCGTCAAGTCTTCAGCCATCTTCTTAGTTAGAGTAGTAATTAGGATTCTTTGACCTTGTGGAACTCTAGTTTTAATTTCACCAAGGATGTCGTCAACTTGAGTGGACGCAGGACGAACTTCGACCTCAGGGTCTATTAGACCTGTAGGCCTAACCACTTGTTCGACTATTTGAGAAGAATGTTCAAGTTCATATTTTGCTGGCGTTGCAGATACAAACACAGCCCGACGCATCTTGCGTTCGAACTCGTCGAATCTCAATGGCCGGTTGTCTTTAGCGCTTGGAAGGCGGAAACCATATTCCACTAAGGTATTTTTTCTTGACTGGTCTCCTCTGTACATACCACCTAACTGGCCAAGAAGAACATGGGATTCGTCAAAGAACATGATGCAGTCTTTTGGTAGATAGTCAATTAAGGTAGGCGGAGGTTCGCCTGGCTTTCCACCTGAAAGATGCCGCGAGTAGTTTTCAATTCCTTTACAAAATCCAAGCTCATTAAGCATTTCTAGATCGAAAAGCGTCCTTTGTTTTAATCTCTGCGCTTCGACTAATTTCCCTTCCTTAAGAAAGAATTCCTCTTGCTCTTTCAATTCCTCTTTAATGGAATCAATAGCCCGCAGAATTTCGCTTCTTGGCGTTACATAGTTTGACGTTGGGTAAATGGCGAATCTGCTAACCCTCCGCATGGTTTTACCAGTTAGCGGATCAAAGAAGTACATGTCTTCGATTTCATCGTCAAATAACTGGATGCGAAGGGCCATTTCTGAGTGTTCGGCTGGGAAGACATCAATCGTGTCACCACGGACTCTAAAAGTGCCTCTAGTAAATTCGGTATCGTTTCTCTGATATTGGATTCGAACTAGATGGGCAATTAGATCCTTCTGATCAATTTTGTCGCCAGTTTTTAGGATCAATCGCATTTCAGTGTAGGACTCTGGAGCTCCAATACCATAGATTGCACTTACGGTGGCAACTATGATGACATCACGTCTTTCCAAAACCGCCTTCGAAGCTGAAAGTCGCATTTGCTCTATGTGGTCATTGACCGAAGAGTCTTTTTCTATATAGAGGTCTCGTTGAGGAACATAGGCTTCTGGCTGATAGTAGTCGTAATAACTGACGAAATACTCAACGGCATTCTTAGGAAAAAAGTCCCGCATTTCAGCGTAAAGCTGAGCAGCTAGTGTCTTATTAGGAGCCATAATAAGAGTAGGAAGTCCAGTCTTCGCAATGACGTTAGCCATTGTGAAAGTCTTACCGCTTCCAGTTACCCCTAAAAGAGTCTGGGCGGTATAACCATCCTCAATTCCTTCAGTTAGTTTTTCTATAGCTTGAGGTTGGTCCCCTGCTGCATCAAAAGGCATATGCAGCTCAAAAGGCGAATTTGGATATTTAACGATATTTGTCAATTGTTCTTCTCCTGCCGGGCTATCGTATCACTGGGTATTTTTAAGGCAGTTACTAGATGTGTCTTAACAGGCATTGCGTTAAGACTCAGCTGAGAATCGTCTGCATGTGTTGTATTGGGTTAAGTTTTGATGGAAGTCCTTAATTGTTTTGTATAGTTACAGGATTTAGTAACAACTTTCAAGAGGGCAAATGATATGAGTACATCTGTTTCTTCTGTTTTTGATAGCATCAAAATGGCTCCGGACGATCCTATTCTTGGTCTGAACGAGGCTTTTAAGGAGGATCCTCGCAAAGAAAAAGTAAATCTCGGCATTGGTGTCTATTGCACGGAAGATGGGAAAGTCCCACTGCTCAGTTGTGTTGAAAAGACCGAAAAGCAGATGGCTGAGAAAGGCGATCCTCACACATATCTTCCAATTTCTGGTATTCCTGATTACGACTCTGGCGTACAAAAGCTTCTTTTTGGTCCAGATTCCGAAGTAATTAAGGATAAGAGAGCAGCCACTGTTCAAACACTAGGTGGCACAGGAGCACTGAAAGAAGGAGCTGATTTCCTGCATTCAATTCTTGACGATCCTGAAGTGCTAGTGAGTACTCCTACCTGGGGTAACCACATTGCGATTTTTGAACATGCCGGCTTCAAAGTTGGAACCTATCCTTATTACGACAAGGCTACTGGCAAAATCGAATTCGACAAAATGATTGATTGCCTGCAAAGCCTTGAGCCAAAGACAGTTATCCTCATGCATGCCTGTTGCCATAACCCAACTGGTGTTGATCCGACACAAGAACAATGGGATGAGATCGTTCAAGTCTGCATAGAAAAAGACCTTATTCCGTTCCTTGACATTGCTTATCAGGGTTTTGGCAAAGATCTAGATTCAGATGCCTATGCTATTCGTCAGTTTGCTGACTCTGGAATTAGATTTATAGTAGCCAGCTCATTCTCAAAGAATTTCTCGCTCTATGGCGAAAGAGTTGGGGCTTTGACTGTAGTTTGTAAAGACGAAGACGAAGCTAAAAGAGTGTTGAGTCAGATTAAATCCCTTGTTCGTGCTAACTACTCCAATCCACCAACTCACGGAGCCAAGATTGTCGCTACTGTTCTTAATGATCCAGAACTAACTGAACAATGGCATAAAGATCTAGACGAAATGCGGGACAGAGTTAAGTTAATGAGAAAGCTTCTAGTGGAAAGTCTGAAGAAACAGGGTTCCAAGAAAGACTTCTCGTTTATCGAAAACCAGAACGGCATGTTCTCGTTCTCGCAGCTAACTCCGGAGCAAATTGAGCGTCTCAGAAAGGACTATGGCGTATATGTAGTTAAGTCTAGCCGTATCTGCGTTGCTTCTTTGAATAAGAACAATGTTGATTACACCGCAAAAGCAATCTGTGAAGTTCAGGAATAAAATAGAGTTTGTAAATTTCGAACTTGAATATTTGCAGAGGACGTAAAAAATAAGTATAGTTACGTCCTTGTCATTCCCCGATAGCTCAGTCGGTAGAGCGACGGACTGTTAATCCGCAGGTCGTTGGTTCAAGCCCAACTCGGGGAGCCAAGATTCAGGGAGTTGAAATACTCCCTTTCTTTTTTGCTGGTCTCTTTTTCAACTGGCTACACGGACTTGGAGGCCGCCATGGTCCAATAGACAGTTATACCTTCACTGCTATAGAAAGAATCTCATTCTCGCAAGTTCCAAAAGGAGATATTAGCAAGCGCATTAATCACTTTAGCCATATTTATAATTTCCAGATATTCCACATGGCTATCCTAATGTAACTTTTTGAGTATTAATGGGAATTTTTGTAGTTTCTCTATTCCGTCTGGGATACTGCGTTGTATATGACGTCGACAATGGCATAAGTGATATATCACATCATGCAAATTTTGAATTACTAGTGAGTCCAACGAAGTAGTAGATGGGAAAGTTTTTGGAAATCTGTCCCGAGTTTGACAGCAAGTTCACCCACTCCGGATTTTGAGCCATCCATGGTATAATATCCCCCTGTAGTAATTATTTACTGTTTGTATATTTCTTACACACAACA
>JAJPXW010000184.1 GCA_021205255.1 Burkholderiales bacterium | reverse complement strand
TTAACGCCAGCCGAATTAATAGAGATCTTATCGGCACCCGAATTTAGGAGGCGTCGCACATCTTCTACTTTACGTACTCCGCCTCCTACGGTTAAAGGAATAAACACTTGAGCAGCAACGTCTTCAATGACTTTAAGAATAAGATCCCGATTATCGCTGGTTGCTGTGATGTCTAAGAAAGTTAATTCGTCGGCTCCTTGTTCATCGTATTTACGAGCTTGCTCAACTGGATCTCCAGCGTCTCGTAGTTCTACGAAATTAATGCCTTTAACAACTTTGCCTTCATTGACATCTAAACACGGGATTATTCTTCTAGCTAGCATTTATAGACTCCAGTCTTCTTGGTGCTCGTCTATTAGATCCAAGGCTTCCTTGAAATCAAGCGTATGCTCGTAAAGCGCCCTTCCAAGAATAGCCATCGTTACTCCGTCAGGCTCAATTTCTAGAAGCTTTTCTATGTCATCTAGATTGCGTATTCCACCAGAAGCGATTACAGGAATATCGACTGCTCTTGCTACTGCTGCCGTTTCTTCGATATTGCATCCTGTCAGCATTCCGTCTCTAGCAATATCGGTATAGAGAATGGCATCGACTCCATAAGATTCAAACTTCTTTGCTAAATCGACTGCGGAATGACCGGAGGATTTTGTCCAGCCATCTGTCATGACTATGCCATTTTTAGCGTCTAGCCCAACAATGACGCTACCGGAATATTCAGAACAGACCTCATGCAATAGACCTGGAACTTTAACGGCTGCTGTTCCGATGACTACGAAACTTGCTCCGGCATCGAGGATTTGTCCAGCTCTTTCTTTGGTTCTGACTCCTCCACCGACTTCGATAACGAGATCGTTACCGAACTCTTCAGCGATTTTCTTGACGATTGGAAGGTTAACAGGACGGCCGGAACGTGCGGCATCCAAGTCAACAATATGGATTCTTTCTGCTCCAAGATCTAGCCATTTCCTGGCCTGGGCCACTGGATCAGGGTTAAAAACTGTAATGTTGGAATTCAAGTCGCCTTGGCGTAGGCGGACGCATTGACCGTCTTTAATGTCAATAGCGGGTATGAGTAGCATGATTTTTATCAGTCAAAACTGCTTAGGGTGACCAAGCTAAAAAGTTTTCGTAAAGTTTCAGGCCAGCGGCCGAACTTTTTTCTGGATGGTATTGGGTTGCAAAAATATTGTCTTTAGCGCAGACGACTGTAATGACGCCTCCGTAATCGGTAACGCCGGCAATAACGGAATCGTCTTTAGGCACTGCATAGTAGCTATGGACGAAATAAAACCAGCTATTATCTGGAATTCCGTTCCACATAGGATGGTTTTGTGTTTGCTTAACTCGATTCCAGCCCATCTGCGGAACCTTTAATTTTGTGCCATCTGGATACGTCATGTCGTTAGCAAACCGCACCACATTTCCTGGAAAAATACCGAGTCCAGTGACATCGCCTTCGTCGCTGTGATCAAAGAGCATCTGCTCTCCGATGCAGATAGCAAAAAATGGTTTTTTTACTAATGCTTCGCGGACAGCTTCTTCCAGACCAGAGCTACGGAGGTTCGCCATGCAATCGGGCATTGCGCCCTGGCCTGGAAAAATAACTTTATCTGCCTTCCTTACGACATCGGGGTCTGGTGTAATAACAACTTCCGTTCCAGGTGGAGAAGTTTTCTCACAAGCCTTTTGTACGGATCTTAAGTTGCCAGAGCCGTAATCAATAATGGCTAGCTTCATAGAACGCCTTTGGTCGATGGAATAGCGTCTGATTTTCTTGGATCAATCTCCACTGCTTGTCTCAGAGCCCTACCAAACGACTTGAAAAGAGACTCGCATTGGTGATGGGCATTGACTCCTTCGAGATTAGCCATATGCAAAGTCATCTTCGCGTTGCTAGCAACAGCCAAGAAAAATTCCCTTGGCAATTGAGAATCCATTTGTCCAATCGTGGGTGACGTGAATTCCACATTCCAGACTAGATAGGATCTTCCGGAGAGATCGATGACCGTACGGCTTAAGGCTTCATCAAGTGGAACCATGCTAAAGCCAAAGCGCACTATCCCTTTCTTATCTCCTAAAGCTTTAGCGAGACATTCTCCAAAAGCGATGCCAACGTCTTCGATCGAATGGTGTCCATCGACATACAAATCGCCATCGCACATCACAAAAAGATCAATTAAGCCGTGCTTAGAGATTTGCTCAAGCATGTGATCAAAAAATCCAATGCCCGTATTAACTTCGCAGATTCCACTTCCATCGAGGTCAATAGCGACCTCAATGGAAGTTTCTTTAGTCGATCTTGTTACTTTGGCCTGTCTCATTGTTTCTTTTTATTTTCGAGGTCGTTTACACGGTACATGGCGCTTCCTGAGTGAGCTGTGAGGAATTCGCCTCTAGCCAATACATCAGCAATTTTGCCAAGCTCTACTGCACCTTTCTTAGAGACATCTAGAACGCTTGTGCGTTTCTGGAAGTCCCAAACTCCTAATGGTGAAGAGAATCTAGCTGTACGGGAAGTCGGAAGCACGTGGTTTGGTCCAGCGCAATAGTCGCCTAATGCTTCACAGGTATATGGGCCAAGGAATAACGCACCTGCATGGTGAATCAGGTCAACGTATTTCCATGGATTTTCTACTGACAACTCCAAATGTTCCGGAGCAATACGGTCAGCTACTTTGCAAGCTTCTTCAATGGATTGTGTCACTACGATTGCACCACGATTCTTCAGGCTAGCGCTAATGACTTTTTCTCTTGACATTGTTGGAAGTTGCTTTTTTACAGACTTCTGAACTTCGTCAGCAAACTTAGCGTCAGGCGTTAAAAGAATAGCTTGAGCTAGTTCATCGTGTTCGGCCTGGCTAAATAGATCCATAGCGATCCAATCCGGCTGTGTCTTACCATCGCAGATAACTAGGATTTCAGAAGGACCGGCAATCATGTCGATACCGACAGTTCCAAAGACATATCTTTTGGCGGCTGCTACATAAGCGTTACCTGGACCCACAATCTTATCGACCGCTGGAATTGTTTTAGTGCCAAAGGCCATAGCTGCTATAGCTTGCGCGCCTCCAACTGCATAGCATTCAGAAACACCAGCAAGTCCAGCAGCTGCAAGAACCAATTGATTCGGTGTGCCACCTGGAGTAGGAACCACCATCACGATCTTCTTTACACCTGCAACGTGGGCTGGCATGGCATTCATTAGGACTGAAGAAGGATAAGCAGCTTTGCCACCAGGGACATAAAGACCAACGGAATCCAGTGCTCCATAGCGGACACCAAGCTTCGTGCCATCGGGTTCTTCCATCATCCAAGTCTTATCTACTTCACGCTCGTGGAACTTGCGAATTCTGTCGGCTGCTTTACGCAAAGCGTCCTTTTGTTCTTCTGGAAGATTCTGATAGGCTTCCTGGAGCTTTTCTTGCGGGATGATTAGCTGGTCCATGCTTGTAAAGTTGGTTCCATCAAAGCGGTTTGTATATTCAAGTACCGCTTCATCTCCGCGTTTTTTTACATCATCGACAATGGCTTCTGCCCGCTTTGTTATTTCGGGATCTACGGAGCTGTCGACAGCAACGAGTTTAGAAAACTGTTCTTCGAAGTTAGGATCAAGAGTGTTTAACTGTCTGATTGCCATAATTCACCGTTTTTTCAAAAATATCGATTACTGGAAGAAGCTCATCTCGCTTTAGTTTTGCTGCTGTCTTTCCGACAATTAAGCGAGAGGAGATCTTTTCTATTTCTTCAACTTCCACTAGGTTGTTTGCCTTTAAGGTTGCACCGGTACTTACTAAGTCCACGATTGCATCAGCTAATCCTGCAACTGGAGCTAATTCCATTGATCCATAAAGCTTGATCAAATCAACATGCACACCTTTCCTTGCAAAGTATTCCCGAGAGTACTTCATGTACTTGGTAGCTACACGTAACCTAGCACCTCTACGAATTTTGCCGTGCCAGTCGAAATCTTTTGGGCAAGCAACGCACATCCTGCATTTTGCAATTTGCAGGTCCAATGGAATATATAACCCCGTACCTCCATGCTCATGGAGGGCATCTTTACCGGCGATTCCCATGTCGGCCGCTCCGTACTGGACGTAAGTAGGTACATCGCTTGCACGTACTACGACAATGCGTACTTCCGGATTATTTGTTCCAATTAAAAGTTTTCTGGATTCTTCTGGATCTTCAAGCGGTTCAATTCCTGCAGCTTGCAGAAAAGGCATTGCCTCCTTGTAGATTCGACCCTTTGATAAAGCCAGAGTGATCATGCATTTACCCTTTGTATATCAGCCCCTAGAGAGGCTAGTTTTTCTTCGAGTTTCTCGTAACCGCGGTCGAGATGATAGATGCGGTTCACTGTAGATTCCCCATCTGCGGCTAGAGCTGCTATTACTAAAGCGGCGCCTGCTCGTAGATCGGTACACATTAGTGGCGCTCCTGAGAGCTTATCGACACCTCTTACGTAAGCGACATTGCCTTCGACGGCTATGTCAGCGCCTAATCTTTGAAGCTCAGGGACATGCATGAACCGATTCTCAAAAACCGTTTCCGTAATTCTTGAAGCGCCATCAAACAATGCGTCTAAGACCATAAACTGTGCTTGCATGTCGGTGGGGAAACCAGGATATGGCATGGTTCTAAAGTCAACGGCCTTTTTGTTTTTACTTGGCTTGACCCGAATCCAGTCTTCTCCCTGTTCTACTTCAATACCTGCTTCAGAAAGCTTTTCTGTTACGGCGCTAAGATGCTCTGGCCGGCAATTTTTAACTATCACGTCTCCATCAGTAGCGACTGCGGCGGCTAGGAAACTCCCTGCTTCAATGCGATCTGGAACGACATGATGTTTTGTGCCATGGAGCTTCTCTACTCCTTTAATAACAAGTCGGTCAGTTCCTATTCCTGATATGTCGGCGCCCATGGAGTTTAGGCATTCAGCGAGATCGGTAACTTCCGGTTCCCGTGCGGCATTTTCAAGGACAGTCTCACCGTCAGCAAGGGTGGCGGCCATAAGAAGGTTCTCTGTGCCAGTTACTGTAACCAAATCAGTTACTATGCGGCAACCTTTAAGACGGTTTGCGTGTGCAGAAATATACCCATGCTCTAAAGCAATCTCAGCTCCTAGTGACTTAAGACCTTTGATATGTTGATCTAC
>JAJPXW010000182.1 GCA_021205255.1 Burkholderiales bacterium | reverse complement strand
GTCAAAGAACGGTCTGTAAAACAAAATATGTAAGGTAGTTAGTGCAAACTCATTTAAAGTCGTTACTGAAAGCGAAGGCCATTAGCAGTGGTTTTAACGAATAATTATTTCCAAATTTATTAATTGTCGCAAGAAAAAATGGCAAAGAAATCTCCTATAAAAGTCCTCCCAGAATTTTTCAACAAATTCCCAAAGGATCAGTGGACTCCTGAAATAGCTCAGTTAGCCGTTGAAAAAACCACATGGAACTTACGGTGGATTCCTAGAAAACTACTGACCAAGGACATTTGCCAACTAGCAATTTTTACAGGAGACATCCAATACGTACCTAAGAAATTCATGACCCGTAATGACTATTTGACGGCTGTGAAAGCAAACAGTGAAAGCTTGAAATACGTGCCTGAGAGATTCCTTACGAAAGATTTCTATGTGGAGGTAATTAAGCACAGTCCCTTTATTCTGCATCAGCTTCCACCAGAACTAGTTACACAAGAAATTTGCAATACGGCTTTCGAGGCGAACCCTCATGGGACATACATAAGTATTCCAGCAAAATTCAAAACGGAAGAGATGTCAGAAGAAGTCATGATTTACGGAACTAGGCTTCCTACCGTGCCAGAGGCACTGAGAACTGAAAGAATTTGCAAGTTGGCGCTTTGGCGTGAACCACAATTCAACCTGTCTTACTTTCCTGAAAAATTTGTCACTCAGAAGATTTGCAATTACGCCGTAGCGAGAAATTGGGAAGCAATTAAAGAGGTACCTGAAAAATATAAGACCTTTCAGCTATGCCTAGAAGCTCTGCGCCAGTCCAATAAAGCGAAGCAATTCATACCACAAAAATTCATTGATGCCGGCATTGAAAGTTGGCTGGATTTTAAAAACAAGCCGAATAATCAAGAAGTTGCATGTACAAATCCGTATAGAGAATATGCACCAATCCCACCAATAAATATAGTTGAATCCTATAAGGATGACACTCTTTTTGAAGAAGATATTGGAGAAGATCTTTCTGAAGAAGATATTGAAATAGAAATTGACGAAGAGGAAGAAGAAGCTACGCCCAAAAATAAAAGTGCCACTGTCTATATGCTTCCTCCAGTTTATGACCCAACAGACCCAGGAATCAAAAAATTTATACCTAAAGACACGGATCCAGAAATAGTCGAAACTTTAGTGTCTCTCACTAAAGATATTGAAGGTGTCAGCCTTGGAGACGTACCTAAATCTCTTAGAAGCAAAGGGCTTTGTGAAAACATGGTACGGATTTGGGGCAAAGACCTCCAATATGTGCCCGAAGAATATAAAACCCCTGAATTATGCAGACTTGCAATAGAAGATGATGGGGAAGCAATTTCTTACGTTCCTCCTGAACTAGTCACAGAAGAGCTATGCATATTGGCGATTAAGAGTAATCCAGAAGCCCTTGCAAGTATTCCTGAAGAATCTCGAACACTGAAGATGTGCAAACTAGCAGTAAAAGGAAGTGCTGGAATGATTGCTCTTGTTCCAGAAAAATTCCTAACTCCCTCAATAGCGAAACTAGCTTTTGCTTCCGATCCTGATCTTTTTGAGGTTATTCCGGACAACGTCAAGACCCTCGCACTTTGTAAGGAAGCCGTCAAGAAATCCGCCTATGCTATGTCTTCAGTTCCTGAGGTCTTTAAAACCAAGGAATTCTGCCAGTATGCAATTAGATGTCATGGATCAAACCTTAAAGGCGTTCCCGAAAAACTTAAAACCCTAGAGTTGTGTCAAGAAGCCTTAATCGTTGGACCAAATACCCCTAAGAACTACGGGGAATGGAGAATGATATTCGAGGCAATTCCTGAAAAATACCGTACAAAGGAGTTATTTAGCTTGGCTTTAGAACGCACTCCAGAGGCTTACGAATTTCTGCCTGACAACATGAAAACTTTAGATATCTGTCTTCAGTCGATTATATGGAACGGTGGAAATATCATGAAAGTACTAAAGGAAATGAGAAAAGCTGTTATAGATGCCCTGGTAGAAAAAATATCGGCTGAAATAGATGAGGTTAGTGAGCAAATCGAAAACACTGCCCAAAGCCGAGACAACTGAAATAAGTAACGCAATAGCTTTGATTTAAGAGAGCTTTTTCCTTTCACAGTAAACTCGAAGTTACATAAAAGTCTGAAATTGGAGAGTCAGGAAGATAGCGGCCACTCGATCCTGACTCTCTCCCAATTGAAAATAGACTTTAGCTATCCTCTTCTTTATTTAGGACATTTCGTAAAGGCAGGCCTAGTTCAAGAACTTATGGACAGACGCCTGCCTTTGAGGCCATTTCCACCCCCTAATTCCTCATAGGGTTAGTTCGTATGCTTTACTCCAACAACTTGGACACTGAAGATAGCGAAAAATATGAAGTATGCTAAGGGAAAGGGCTAAAGACTCAGGAGAAATCGCATGGATCTATTGACACAATGTAATGAGTGGTTAAAAGAAAGAAACTTTCTAGCCATTATTAAAGCATTGGACACAGAATCCGATATCGAGCTAACCCCTGAACTATCTCTCGTCTTAGCCAGAGCTTACAACGGAGTAGCATGCGGCTGGCCTGACTACTGGATCTACCGTGACGCCATCAAAGTTTTAGAAAAATGGAAGGATTGGGGCAAAGATCAGGCTGAATGGAATGTTTTAATGGGGATTAGCTACTACAACCTTGACCAAAAGATGGTCGCATTGCAGTACTTACAAAAAGCTCTAGAGGAACGGCCTGACGATAACGAAGCTCAATACGGCATAGACCGGTGTTTATCTTGGATGAAACATCCACATTTTGAATTGCCTTTTGAGCGGAGAGCCAATTTTTTCTGGCAAGAGATTACAAAGATTGAACCACAACTTTGCAAGTTAGCTGCTGACGGAGTCCAGACTGAAGAAGACGTTTCTCTATTACACAATATTGACGAAATAATCAAACAGGCTGTCGGTTCGATCAGTATAGATATTGGAGGAAATGACAACCGAAATCAACTCGCTCTCAGTCCTGGAGGAGACTGGTGCAAGTTCCAAGAGTTGGTTTTCTTGCAAAGAAAAATGCCTGGGAACCTTAAAGAAAGATGGGACTGCCTTGTTGGTTATCAACCAGCACCTCATTGGGAGATCCCTATCGGTGAGAATCCCAACTCCACTGTAACTTTAAAAGAAGTAACAGGATGGCTAGAAAAACAAGAAGATGGTACATACGCCCTTTCGGCCTATTCAGACAAGCTTGTTGATCTTGTGAAAAACCGCAAAGATCTTGCTATTAAGACACTTAAATGGTTAGTGAACATCGCAATCGGCGAAATCCCCCGTATGTTCTATTTTTATGAAGTAGAACCACTTGAATCACCAAAAGCCGCACCCTCGTTTCCTTTAGCTGATCTTGGCAAGATCTGGGTAGAAAAAGGCTATGAACTTAGTCTTGAACCCAACTACTATTTCCAGCATCCTCTTACCTACACAACGCCAGTAATGAAAGGAGAGCCCTCGGGAATTGCAGATGAAAAGCAGAGATGGGACATCACTGATGGCTGTACTAGTTGCAAAGAGTTGCTAGACGATTATTTATCGAATTCCGACAAGCACGCTAATGAACTAATCGCACATGGCGCCACGCCAGGTTTTTTCTTCTTTGCCCCTCCTTACGCTAGAGGTAAGGACTTCGACAAAAACTACGATCTATTAAATAAGCTTCAAGCAGCATTACTCGAAGGTCCTGTACCTCAACCTATAACAATTACCGGGGCTTCTTTTGGCATGGTATTTTGGTACTTGGATTTCATTGCTTGGAATATCGATCCAGTTCTCCAAATGGCTGAAAGATTCTTTTGGGATAACTACTCACGATTTTCTGGTTTCCAGCTTTTCATGCAAGATGCAAAGCCTCTGATTTGGGACGGAGATGAGATACAGAAAGAAAAGGATGCTGAAAAAACTATACAGTAGACCACAACTAAGTCTGTGACTCTAAGTTCATACAAGTAAGTATTACGTTGCTAAAAGGTCCTAGACCAAGGGGAAGGCATTTCGATCCCAAACTTTTCCTTATTTGTCACGACTTATTGACCTTTCCTAAAATAGAGAAACGGTATAGCCTCAGAGACCTTCGACTAAATCGATAAAGATTCCAACTGTTTTATCGCCCATTGAGTGTCTAAAATTAATGACGTAATTTCAATTTGATGCATGAAAATGGGGCGCCGCACTTCGATTGGTAGGACGAAACAAAATAATAGTTCCTACCGACTCTCCGGTCCTCCACAAGACATCCTCGATTTATATAAGAGGAACCCTCAAAGAAAGAAACGTGGTCAGGACTTAATAAAAGCCCTAGCAACTAGAGTTAAGAATCACACACTCGTTATTTGGTTCGTTGGCACTAGAGGCGCTGGCTGGAGTGATATCGAAAAAGGATACGAAGGGATTTCCGACACTAAGCAGAAAGCTATAGAAGAACATGTGGTTTTTGAATCGAAGTCTGCCAGCATCATGCCTAGGAATAGATACGAGATGCAGAGCTTCTACTCCAATCTGGCCAATTTGCTTAGGAATATTACAACAGATGGAGAAAGACCTGATTTGATATGCTTTTGCCGTGGAGGTGGTGGGCAAGAGGATTTGTATCGGCTAAATAATGAGGAATTATGCCGTTCCATAATCGAGTGTCCTATACCAGTTTGTGCCGCCGTTGGTCACTCCACGGATAAAAGTTTGTGGATTAAACAAATCGCGGACTTTGCTACTGACACTCCGTCGAAATTCCTCATGTTTCTTTTCGAAGTGTTGGAACAAGCTGGCTTTTTATTTCATCAAGAATCTTCTGGGTCCCAGCCAAAATCTTATGTTCAACCGGAACAACCAAAACTAAAAAGTGAACTTCCAGCTACGACTGTATCCACACCTGTTTATGGTAACTACAACTCTAATCCTCGCGTAATTCCACCACCAACTTTTAGTGAAGGTCAAACCGGCTCTACAGGGAGTGACTCTGAAATTCCAACTTCCTCGGATCTTTATTTCAGTGGAAAGCCCAGGAATTCTCACCCCAATATAGAAAAAGACTCTTGGGGTGGTTTTGACTCTTCGTCCGCCAGAAAAATAGCAGAGTTAACCTCAATATTTCATACCAGTAATTAGACAGTTTCTGACTTCAATTTTGGCGATGC
>JAJPXW010000126.1 GCA_021205255.1 Burkholderiales bacterium | reverse complement strand
AGATGTTTATTTTTTTTTTATTTTTAAGGTGATTTATGAGATCTACACCATGAAGCTCGAATATCAGGAAAGGATTACTGTCTATTTCTTGACTTATGGTATAAATCACGGCCGCCAAGTGCTTGCATGGAACGGCATAGTCGGGACACGTGCAGTGCATTCCCAAGTCGGACCAGCGTTTCGGAAAAAGCTCTATGCCGCAAGACTCCGCTAAATTAAGAATTTCCGGATCGAGCTCGCGGGTCGCGAGCTTGGCAAGAACTAAAGGAGAGTTGCTAATCTTATCGATAAGCTTGTCCATTTTATTCTGCGGTATTTCCGGCAGATGGATATCTACCTTGTAGGAGGGCTGATACTTGCCTTTTACTTTGGCGGCAATTTCTCTTTTCTTGGGGCGGATTTTGAAGTCGAAGACTTTTCCTGTGTTCGCATAAGTCTTTCCGCGAGGAATTCGGTTCTCCTCATCTATATCCGTAAGTGCTGCCAACCACTTTTGACCCCACCAGGTCGTTCCATATTCAGTGATCATGTGCCAGGTTTGTAAATTTAAAATTCAAAGGAAAAAAGGTAAAAATATTTGCCACAGCCAAACTTGCGGGCTATGGAGCGTCGCTAGGATTAGTATAAACGCTTCATAGTCAAGTTATGTCGCATGTAGACAGTTGGAGAGATACTTAATTATGCATTCTCTTGAAATTACTTAGAAGCCGTCCAAAACTTATGGGAGGCTACCCTTCCATGTAGATTTCCGCCTAGGACAAGAGAGATACCAAACTTTGAAGTCTCCTTGCGAAGCTTTCTTAAGCACTCGGCCGCTTTATCTGCAATTTCATCGGACAGCAGACCAAAATCCATGCCTTCAGCAGCCGCACCGTGCAAATAGACACCAGCCAAAACGGCAGGCACCGCATTGTATTTTTGCGCTAGGAAGGCGCCAATTATTCCGCACAAGGCATCGCCGGAACCGGCAGTAGCCAAGGCCGGAGTCCCAGTCGGACAAATCCAGGTCTTCCCGCTTCGCTGGGCAATAACTGTCCCCGTGCCTTTCAGGACTGTAATAGCACCTGTAACAACTGCAATTTCCTGGGCCGCTTTCACCCTATCCTTCTCAATTTCCTGAACAGTACATTTAAGCAATCTAGAGGCTTCGCCTGGATGCGGCGTAATAACCGTCTGTCCTTTTCTATGGGCAACCCGGTCAAGCAAGTCATCATCTTGCGAAACCATAGTCAGAGCATCTGCATCAAGCAACAAAATAGCTTCGGAATCAATAGCTTCATTCAAGCGAATCCGTGCAAGATTTGTAAAGCCTAGACCTGGTCCGACAATAAGAACATCGGCCTCTCCAAAATCAATCCTATTGCGGATCATTAATTCCGGTCTGGTGTAGATGCAACCTGGAGCGTCTTCAAGAATCTCCATATAGACCGCTCCGGCCCCCATCCTTAAGCAGGCTGTACCGGCAATTACGGAAGCTCCAACTGTTCCTTTTCCACCTCCGATGACACCCGCCTTTCCATAATTTTTCTTAGAGGTATACAGAACTCTTGGCAACAGGATTTCTCTAAAATCCTCCGGCTCAATTAAGTTCATAGGAGATAGCGGTATAGAAACTCCAAGATTATCGGTATGCACATGCCCGCAAGCATCTGGGCCTTGCGCAGTAAAAAGACCTGGTTTCCCAGCTAGGAAAGTAATAGTCGCATCGGCGTGACAGCCAATTGTTCCAATCCAACGGCCCGTCTGGGAGTCAAGACCAGAAGGAATGTCAATAGCAACATGGAAGGCCTGTCGTTCGTTAAACCATTGAGCCGCATCTGCATAGACGCCTCCTAACGGTTTGGATAAACCAATTCCAAACATAGCGTCTACAACTACATCGGCTTTAGGAGCATCGTAGGGATCGGCAATAGTTAATCCGCCGACTTCTTCCCAAATCTTTTTTGCCCTAGCCGCAGGCGTTCCTTCTTTAGGCTCTTTGCCTCCCGGTTGTACACAAGTTACACGGTAACCGGCAGCTTTTAACACTGTAGCGCAGACAAATCCATCGCCACCGTTATTACCTGGACCGCACAAAATGATTATTGAAGCCGGAGCTTTAGTTAGAGAAGCAATGAGCTTAGCAGCCGCGCTTCCAGCTCTCTCCATTAGAGTGAAGTCTCCTAATGCAGAGTTATATCTTTGTTCGACTTCACGTAGAGCTTTCATGTCAAGTAAAGGTTCTGACATTTTTCCTCCTAACTTTTTAGGAAAAGTCTAAAGGTTTTAAGACTGTTAGATAGACTTGTTAAGTGGATGGGCAAAATACTTTTCATTGCTTGTCCAAAGTTCGCATTGAGCTTTCTTGCGACTTCCAATCACACTTTCTTAACGAAGAGGTCACGCAAAGTAAAACCAGCAACTTGGGATTGGCCAAATCGCTGGTTACATCAAAATTCATTAATTATTGTTTTGTGGAAAAACGCAAAGGTGAATATGGTGCTGGATCAATAATTGGCTTCTTATCTTCAATGAGATCAGCAAGCATTTCCGCACATCCATTGGAAAGCGCCCAACCGTTTAATCCATGGCAAATATTAAGCATTAAGCCTTCAATGTTGGTCTTACCGCAACTTGGCAAGCTGTCGGGATGGGCTAAAGTCTGACCCATCCAGTCCTCGTGGTCTTTCCATTGGGCACTTTGCGGAAGAAGCTTTGAAGCGTTTTCATAAAGGCCTTCCACTGTCTTTTGAGCAACATCATCGACTAGACTTCCAAGCCAATATCTACCGCTTATTCTTAAACGATTACCTAACCGGGTTACGAGAACGTCTTTATTTTCAAATAGGAGCGTATGGGTCGGAATTGCATCGGTTGGAATAGTGTTCATGGTAAGAGTCCAGCCTGTGATCGTCTGGATAGGCAAGTCCATCAAACCTTCAAGTAGCGGCTTGGCTCCTGTGTTGTTCGAAAGAATAACGACATCTCCGGGAACTTCACCTTTATCGGTCTTAACTCCTGTCACTTTGCCGTCTTTATTCCGTTGCAAAGCCTGTACCGTCGTGTGATACAACATTGTCAAATTGCGTTCTGTAACGTTATGGGCCTGCACTTGCTTAGAAAAGAAAGTCCCGTTACCCGCAACGTCCCGTGGGGTAAAGTAGGATCCAAGCATCCCTGGAACATTTTTTAGAGCTTCATCGATAGTGAGGGATTCATTGGCTTTTAGCCATTCACCACCCTCAAACTGCAAATCATCTTTATGGGCTTCCTCCCATGAGTTTTGGTTCGTAAATACACGCATTAATCCATAAATCTGCTCGTAGGGTATGTCTAGAAGACGTGCCACATATTCCGTAACACCTACGCTATAACGAGCCAGTTCATGCAAGGAATCAAAATCGCTTTTCCATTTATCAGCACTTCTAGCCGCCGCAAGCAAGCGAAGAAACTTCATTTGGTTTAAGGAGACATCCCACCCTAATCTAATTGTCTTAGCAAATACGCTTGCTAAGCCCGCCTTTCCTTTAAACGGTGCGCACAGCATGGCCAGCGAATTAGGACCCATAAATCCGCTCATACCATAACTGCAACCTTGATTAGGCGCGGACGCCGACTCAATCAGAGTAACGTTGTGACCCCGACGAAGTAGCGAATGCGTGCAGGCAACGCCTGTAACACCTGCTCCAACCACAATGATGTTCATGCTTATAATGCTCCAGTCTCGTATCGCAATATTTTATTGAAGTTCTATATATTTCCTAGAAGATAATCCATTTTAAAACCCGTTTTTAGCATGCCAAACACAAAAAATGGAATGACGATAGATGAGTTGGTAAGAGTCTCCGATATATCTAAACGTACTTTAAGGTTCTACATACAACAGGGACTTGTCGACCCACCTGTGGGGAATACTGCAAACGCTCGCTACGATACAGGTCATCTAGAACAAATAAGGAATATAAAAACACTCCAGGCTGAAGGTTATACATTATCGAGAATAGCAGAATTAAATAAAACACAATCACTAAGACAAAGCGGACAAATAAAGAAAAAACACCCAAAAGCACCAGGAAAGCCAATATCGAAAATTGAAGTCCCTTTACATCCTCAAATTTCAGTTGTTTTTGCTCAAAATGAATCTTTTTTATCCGAAGACTTCATAAAGTTTGCCAGTAAAAAGCTATTTGATTCTTTAAATGAGGCTTTGGACGAATTCGAGACGAAAAAAGAAAATCCATCTGCAGAAGATGATTAGACATAATTGTCAGGCTTCTGATATACAGAATAGAAGATAGGAAACTGAAAATCAAATAGCAGAGAGGCAAATTCCCCCCTTTTCGAGTTCTCTAATCAGTTTTTACTGCGGGATACTATAGAATAAGTTCGCTTTTTCAAGGACTATCGTCAAGGCAAGAAGATTGAGTAAGCAGCATAAATCCAGCTGGTATACTGAGTTAAAGAATTGGTGCAAACCACCGGAGCCAGCCTGTGCTCCTATAGAAATCGAAGGTCATGTATTTCCAGCTACAGCAACTGTCGGTGACGAAACTCTTATGCTTAATGGAGCTGGAATTCGTTCCGTCAACAGTAAACCACTTTACGCAGCGGCCCTTTATTTGCCTCAATTGACACAACGTGCCGATACTGCGGAAGCTCTCTTAGGAGCAAGAAGAGTCGTACTCTATATTCTTAGAGACGTACGGCCGTCCGACTATGTTGATTCCCTACGGGACGGCATCATTAGGAACACAAACGAAACAAGCCAAGCGTTTATTCAAGAAGAACGCCATGAAGTTGAAAAAGTCATGATGGAAAATTCGCCTCTTTATAAAGGCGATGTTATAGATTACGACTGGATCCCAGGAGTGGGCAGTTTTATATATCGCAACGGTAAAAAGATATCCGGGAAAATTCGCGGTAAAGCCATATACGATGCTGTGCTCTCTATTTGGCTAGGAAGTGAATCGATAGAAGAAGACTTAAGAAAATCCTTACTGCGCGCATGAAATTTAATTTTCAAATAAAGTTCGGTAATAAAAATTTATAAGACACGCAATTAGAAAGGCTCCATTACAGGAGCCTTTCTTTATGTACTGAATCTATTTAAAACTCAGCTTTTAACAATTACTTGACGAACTTCGGGTGGATGAGGTTCTGGGTGTTGAACGTCTCGTCCCAC
>JAJPXW010000189.1 GCA_021205255.1 Burkholderiales bacterium | reverse complement strand
GTTTATAAGCTGTCATAGATGTGGATATTTGTGGCATTTAGACCTGATTCCTTTGCTAGGTACTCTATTACCCTATCCTCTATACCTCCAGTCAGTCTTCTATTCGTAGCTAAAAAATAATGAGTTATTGCACCATTATTTCTTAATGTCCAAATCTTTTTAGCCTCTTTCGTCAAAATCGCCGTTATGGAACCAGGATTAAAGAAGTTTCTATTTTCGCTTATTAGAACAAATGGAGAAGAAGTATGCTTAGCTTGAATAACTATGATTCCAGTCCAAGGATAGGAAACATTAGGAAAATTGCATGCTGTTCCTCTAAAGACAGCATCTTTCCCGCTATCGCAACCTTTTACAAAACCATGTGTAGCAGGACCGAACAAAATCTGGCATATCTTAACTATCAGCTCTTCATATGTTTCCACTGATAGATCGGCTAAATAAAATTCTAACTCTGTTTTGTTCATGGCCATTAACTTTGGGGATCGCTATATTTACGGATTGAAATTTGATTTCTTTATCGATACCAACTTTGCATTTCAATAACTCTTTGCTGAGTCTAAATTTCTTCCATTCCGCAGACTTGGCCACCTTCTAGTAGACAGACCTAAAATTCTCATTTTCTTTTAATGCCGGTCTTAAACCCACTTTAATACATAAAGAGAAACTCTCTCTTCAAGACCAGAAAATTTACTTCTCTCAAGGCTTTGAAATATGTATTTCTCTTCTTGTGGCAGAAGGTAATATTGTACTGTGAAAGTTACTACTTTTAATCGACCTAAAACTCATGTTGCCCTTGCTTAATACTGATAGTTTCTATTAAGCATGCTAATAAATATAAGCTATCGACAAAAAGCTTTATGAATTTTCCATGATGGAGGCTCGTCCTCGATCCTGTACGAAGCCTCTACGCCCAACATTGAAGCCAATTAGAACTGATCAGCCCTCCTTTTAAGTTATGAATTAATGTATTGAAGACCATTTATTCTAAGTCCTCATTGCCTCCTGCATTCAACTAAAAATGCGTAAGAGCATCGCGGTAGCTTCTCATGATGTGTTCACCCATTAGGCTTGCAGCCTTCTCAGAGTTGCCTTTTTCTATCGCATCCATCAGTTCTTCGTGCTCTTTAAGGCTATGCCGCGCATATTCCTCTTCACTAGTGTGCTCACCAATAGATAGTCCATTCCATAACCCAATCAGCACTCTAGCCAAGGGTCTGTTGCCTGATCCAGTCCATATAGCTTCGTGGAATTTCCGATTGATATCGGAGTAATCCTCCCACCTACCTTCTGAAACTACTTTTTGGCTTCCTCATAAACCGACTTAAGAGCTGCTATGCCTTCTGGATTCTCACAAATTTTGCGTGCCGCCATGCTTTCCAAAATCTCTCGAAGTTCATAGTGCTCACGCAAGCGCTGTTCATCGAATCCCAGCACTTCCGCACCTTTATTTGGCGTTAAGCGTACTAGATTTTCTCTTTCTAGGATTTGCAGCGCTTCACGCACCGGAGTTGGCGACACACCTAGACTTTCTGCAAGTTGCTTTAACTGAAGTTGCTGGCCATTTTTAAATACTCCAGAAATAATGTTCTCCCGCAGGCGTGAAGCTACAATGTCACGAGCAGGTTGCTTTTTTATTTTGGCCAAACTACTCATAGCTTCAGTTTCTTAAGTATTAGTTCCTGGGCTTTTTGATAGTACTCAGAGATCTTCTCTTCAACCCCTTCTCTATTACCCATGGCCATTTCGCTTTCAATCTCTTTGTCTATCTTTTCCAAGTTCTTTCGGATTCCCAAATCTTCACTTATAAAAAACGAAACCAGTTTGCGTTGCGTTCTATGGAGTTTGGATATAACTGGATCGTCAAGCAGTTGCGCCAATTTATCATGGACATTTAGGACCGGTATTCTTCTTGATTTTCCAGCAAAATCGAAAACTGAAATCGGTTTAATTTGCTGAGCAAAAAATTTTTCAGTGCTCTCTAATAGGCTGATCCTATTTCTGATCCTATTCGCATCGATCCCAACTACTACTTTATGTTTGTTTTGTAGAGTTTTAACTAGTCCATCAGCCTCAAGTTGGACTAGGGCCTCTCGTAGCGGGATGCGGCTAACACCAAGTTGCTCAGCAAGTTCTTGCTGCTTTAATTCATCGCCTTCTTTTAGATTACAAAGATAGATACGCTTTGCTAGCTCCTCGGCTGCCGCATCCCGGAGAGATAGAACCTCGACAGGTCTCATCTCAATAAAGCTCTTTCAAAATTGACTTGGCAGGCCACTCGTACAATTTTTCACCATTGCAGAGCACTTGCAACATGTCGTTGTTTTCTTTAATAACGATATTGGCATTTACTTCTTGGGTCTGCTCGTCAATCGTATTTCTTGGGATCAAAAGGGCATAGAAACCAAGTTTCTTCCAATCCTTGGCTTTCATATGCACTTTCAAGTCCACCCAGACGCCCTGGGATTTGGAATCACCAACTATGCCACTGCTGGTAAAGTTGATATCTTGGGCAGTTGCATCGAGTGTGTTAATCACTATCGAAGCCTTCCCTTCCCTAAAAGCTCTAAGTAGTTCCTTTAAATCCTGATCGGTAACTTCTACCTGCGTTTGCCCACCGGTTGCAATGGCGGAAACCAGTCCAATGAAATCAATTGTCTGAGGCCATTGAGCGATGACATCGCCTTTTAAGACAAATGGCGACGGCTTATTCATAAGATTTTCCGTCCCGTTGGTTCTGAAAACGTAGGTTTGGAGAAAATCCGATCCCTTGCGAGACAAATTCGTGTGGAAATTAATATCGTTAACTTTTAGCTTGCTGATAGGTACAGAAATGTCTGAAAGGTTCAGATCCAAGTTGAACATCTTGGACTGCTTTGGCCAAATAGTCGCATCAAGTCTTGATGGACCAAATGTTACTAGAGGCTGCCTAAAGCTCTCGGAATCATATTTAACTACTACAGAATCTATGTCTGCTTTCTGTGAAAAGACATTGGTTCCGTAACTGAAGTTAGCATCTATATTTGTCTTTCCAAGAGAAATTGGCCCCGCCTTTGTTTCAACGGTCACTGGATCTATCTTTCCATAAAGCCTAGTAGGCCAGAAACGTACATTGAAATCTCCATTAAGGACAGGGGCTGCTTGCAGCACCGCTTTTTCCAAAACTGGATCAGCAGGAATGCCAGTTACCCTTAACTGCATCGTTGGATCCCAACCAAAGCTAACTTCACCAACATAGTTAATAACTGGCAGGTCTTGAATTTCAGTTGCCAAAGTGAATTTTCTTCCGTAAAAATCACTCTCGGTGATATTCACCTTGGTATGGATGACCAAACCATTAATCACGAATTCGTCTTTAGCCGACTCACTGTCGAAAATCTGGCCTTGGGTCCAGATAAGAGCACAATAGCCACCTACGAGAAGGAATATGAAAACTAAGATGGCTATTATCCATTTAACAAATGTTGACATGTGAAGGTTCCACCTTTAAACAAAACGGCGAAATTTTACCAATGCCGTATATATGGATTCTCTCTTGAGCCTCAAAAGAGTTTGCATATTGTATCCAACAGAAACAAAAATCAGCCTCCTTTTACCCACTCGAATAGAAAGCTATACCCAAATAGAAATACACGCTCTCTTACCCATAAAATTCAACAATGGATTCAGTAATTAGGTGAACTATGGCAAAGCCCATGATTGCGGTAACTCCCTTGCTCGACTATCCAAGAAATAGCTTCTGGATGTTGCCTGGATATTTTCTCGGACTTGAAGGAGCCGGTGCCCTCCCGTTTATGCTCCCCGTTCTTACTGATAAAAACGATGTTAGAAGAATGCTTGGCAATGCCGATGGCCTGCTTTTAACTGGTGGACAAGATGTCGACCCGAGTCTATACGGCGAGGAAAAGCTTGAAGTTTGCGGAGAAATTTCGCCTGAACGCGACAATATGGAGAAGCTACTGCTCGAAGTTGCCTTGGAAATGGATATGCCGGTTTTAGGAATCTGCAGGGGAATTCAGTTTGCCAATGTATTTTTTGGTGGCAGTCTTTGGCAGGATATCCCTTCCCAGGTCGGAAAAGAAATTGAACATTCCATGCAACCACCTTACGATCGTCCTATACACGATGTCTATGTAGTTGACCATACACCGCTTGCAAAGTTATCACGCCAATCCGAAATCCAAGTCAATAGCTATCATCATCAAGCTATTAAAAAGCTTGCCCCAACTTTACAAGTCCTTGCCTACTCGGACGATAACCTTATTGAAGCAGTGCGCTTGCCGAGCAAGACCTTTATGTGGTTTGTGCAATGGCACCCGGAACTAACTTTCAAGAAAGATCCACAAAGTCAAAAAATTTTTTCAGCCTTTGTCACAGCATGTAAGAACTATGCAGAAGTCAAGAATCACGTCTCAGAAGCGTCCCAATAATTGCTACAAAATTAGACACTTAGCTATCGCTAGCTATTTTCAGCTAGAAAGTCTTAGATAAATTGGGCACATAATCAAAAAGCGCAAGTTGCATAAGTTACTTTTTGCTGTTATGATTCGCTCCGCTTTCAACGTTAGTTGAAATACTTGGTGCGGGGTGGAGCAGTCTGGTAGCTCGTCGGGCTCATAACCCGAAGGTCATAGGTTCAAATCCTATCTCCGCTACCAATTCGATATTTCTCCTCCAAGCCTTCCCCTTCCTAACCAAGCTCAGGGCTAAGTCCATTTTTCCAAACTAAACGGACGCTCTTAATTCTTTTGCCTTCTCGTCTTCCAAGCTATTCCAAGCATTGGCTTATAGGTTCCCGTCCAGCGGTAGGCGCAGGTTTTGATTTTTGAAAAGTCATGAAAGAATGAAGAGAATTCTTAGAGAAGAACAAGGAAGCTCGGAATCCGACCTAATTTCCTTATTCTTCAACCTTACCAGTTAAGCTGCCTTTTTCTTGTCCTTACCTGACTTATTTTTCTTTGAGGATTTTGACGTTACTTTCGCCGATCCCTCATTATTTCCCGCTCTATTCTCTTGGTCTAAATCCTCAGTTAGTGTTGGATTATTTCGATAGAGCAGATCCACCACATCCTTTAGATTCATGGCTAGATTCTTTGACAAAGCATTATCGTTCATGATGGATGTTGCCACGCTATCGGAAATCGAATGGCTTCGATTAATTGTATCAAGAGAGCTACTGGAGACTGAATCGAACCAGGAAGACAGCATAACAATATTC
>JAJPXW010000321.1 GCA_021205255.1 Burkholderiales bacterium | reverse complement strand
CCCCCCAAATGCCCACCCCGCGCCCCTGCGCGGCGGCACGGGCCATTTTACGTAAAAGAAATGAAGTTATAAGAAAGCCACTAATGACGAAAAAGACATCAACACCTAAAAATCCACCTTTTAAAACTCTTGGAAATGCATGGAAAATAACTACGGCTAAGATAGAGAAAGCTCTTAGACCATCGATATCGGGTCTATAGTGGGTTGACGGCACCACAGGCGAAATGAATTCACTCAATTTGCTTTTTATCATCTAAGATTCCTTGTTTCTATATGCATGGAATTCCTAACATAGCTAACGTCTTAACAACTGTTTTAATTGGTGGAAAAGAGATGCAGGCTAAAAGCTATGCTATCTTTCTCGCCACATATGTGGTTTGCATCTCTGGGAATGCTTACTTTAGCTTTTCTCTGCATTTGGTTTCTATATTGATTACTAGAGAGCTGTTTTGGCCTATTCTTTTTATCATTTTTATAAGTTAGGTTTGATTTGGCTTTGGATAAAGGTCCCGTGCACATGGCAACAGGCTAATTTTGTCATTATCGCTTAAGGAGGAGACTGCTTTCAGCATTGTAAGGATTATCTTTTACGGTTTAGGATGAGTAATCCTAGACTTTGGAAAAATTATCCTGAAATCTGAGCCTTTACCAAGTTCTGAGTGAATTTCAAGCTGCCCTTGATGCCTGAAAATTACATGCTTAACAATGGCAAGACCTAATCCAGTCCCTCCTGTGCCTCTACTTCTTGACTTATCGACTCGATAAAACCTTTCTGTTACTCTAGGCACATCTGCTGGAGCAATTCCAATACCATTATCCTTTACGGAAATAAAAGCTCCTTCTTGGGTTTTCCTGCATGAAATCAAAATAGAACCACCGTTTGGCGTATATCGAACTGCATTGGTAACTAAGTTGACGACGGCGCTCATAATCTCCCTATTGCTTCCTAAGAGAGTTAAATTCTTGTCGCCTTCAACTACTATGGTATGTTGACCATTGGAAATCATCCTCCCCTCTTCGGCAGCATGTTCTAGTAGTGGTAGTAAGAGAATTTCATCTAGGTTCGGTGAGGTAAGACGTTCTTCTAATTTGCCAAGAGTTAGCAAATCGTCCACAAGCGTTGACATCCTCTGGACTTGTTCTGCCATTAACGTGTAATGCAGCTTTTCTTCTTCAGTGTGAGGGCTATTTTGCAGTAGTTCAAGAAATCCCTTTATAACGGTTAGCGGAGTTCTTAGTTCATGGGAGACATTTGATACGAAGTCTCGTCTGAAAGCATCCGCTCTTTCGTGTTCAGTAATATCACGAGTAACTAGTACCCAATATTTAGTACCAGAGCTAATAATTCTCGCTTCTAATATTTTTCTTGTCTTTGTAGTTATCTGAAGAGTCTTGGTGAAATCTCCAGCTTTAATGAACTCTATAAGCTCGGGATTGATTTCAATAGCTGTGATGTTTTGTCCAATTGCTGAGTTCGGATCAATTCCAAGATCTTTTTGTGCAATAGGATTGAGCCACTGGATTTCCCAATTTTTAAGAAGCAACACAACCCCGTCTGGAAGAGCTCCTAAGGTCTGTTTGAAACGGAGCTCCTTAGCCTCAGCCTTTTCGGTCTTTTTCTGTAATTTGTCTATTTGCTTCTTGTCTTGGTGCTTGAGTTGCTTAACATGAAGATCTTTTTTACGTGTAGTTCGTTTGGGATTCTTAGCAACTTTCATTCGTCTTCTCTACAGTGAGGCCGTAACTAGTGGTTTTACTCCTTTGTATCCAAGACCACGGATAGTCTCAATAAAATCTTTCATTGAAGTAGAGGCTAGATGCTTACGTAACCGAAGCATATGGACATCAATAGTTCTCTCGTCAATTGAAGAATCGTAGCCCCAAACTTTATCGATAATTTGCTGACGTGAATAAACTCTGCCTGGATGCTGAGCAAACAGGCTCAATAAGTTGAATTCAACCACGCTTAGCTTTAGAACCTTTTTATCAACAGTGACTTCAAACTTGTTCTTGTCCATTTTTAATGGACCGCAGGTCAAGACATTTTCCTCACCATCACCATGGCGCCTAACTACCGCTTTAATCCTAGCTACGAGCTCTTTAGGAGAAAAGGGTTTAACAATGTAGTCATCGGCTCCATTGTTTAATCCTGCAACTTTGTCTTCTTCCAGACCTCTTGCAGTCAGCATGATGACTGGAACATCGTGAAAATACTCATCCTTGCGAAGCTCACGTAACCAATCTATGCCAGGACGGTCTGGCAACATCCAATCAAGAAGTATCAAGTCTGGTTCTTTGTGCTCTAGGCATTTTTTAGCCTCCGCTACATTGGCGGCTCGGGACACATCAATGCCAGAAGATTGGCAAGTGAAAGCAATTAGTTCCAGAATGGCTGGTTCGTCTTCGACTATTAATACGGAAAGGCCCATTGACGTTAAGCAACTATTTCGTTCCTAATAGGATAAATAGCAATTTTGACAGCACGATTACAAATTATTGGCAAGGAATCATTTCCGCAATCTCATTTGCGATCCTTGTAGCCTCATTTTGGTTTTCGTGTTCGACCATAACGCGGATAACTGGTTCGGTTCCAGATGCTCTGACTAAGACTCTTCCTTTTTCATCTATAGATGCAGAAGCCTGCTGAAGCTTTTCTTGTAGCTTTTTATCCTCTTTCCAGTCGTAGCCAGCTTTGAACTTTCTATTGATGAGGACTTGCGGAGCCATCTTCACGTCTGACAGAAGCTCTTCTAATGTCTTTCCGGTTCTAATCATGACGGCTAGCACTTGAAGGCTCGAAACTATACCGTCTCCTGTCGTCTGCTTATCAAGAACGATAATATGACCAGAGTTTTCTCCACCAAGGATGAGTCCTTTTTCTTTCATTAGTTGCAGGACGTACCGGTCGCCAACGTTCGCTCTATAGAAGTCAAGACCAGCTTCCCAGAATTTCTTTTCGACTGAAAAGTTAGTCATTAAGGTTCCTACAACACCTGTTAGTACTTTCTTGCGTGCGAGCCGATCACGAGCAATAAGAAGCATCAGCAAGTCGCCAGTGTAGATTCGGTTACGGTCAGCCATGATGACTCTATCGGCATCTCCGTCCAAAGCTATGCCAAGGTCGCAGTCAGCAGCCCTAACTCTTTCTGGTAAGTCATCGGTATGTGTAGCGCCAATACCTTCATTGATATTGAATCCATCAGGTGTATTACCGTCTGGCACAACGTTCGCACCAAGCTCGTGGTAGACATCTGGAGCAATATGGTAGGCTGCTCCATTGGCAGCATCGACATAGATATCTAGCCCTCTAAGAGTCATGTCATTAGGGAAAGTGCTTTTGCAAAATTCCACATATCTGCCAGAAGCATCGTCAAGACGTGTTGCTTTCCCTAAAAAGGTACTTTCCACGCAGAAATAGCCTTTATCCATTTCCGCTTCAATTTCTTGTTCTAGCTCATCAGGAAACTTTGTGCCCTGACTAGAGAAGAATTTAATACCGTTATCGTAGAAAGGGTTATGGGAGGCAGAGATGACAACTCCTGTATCCAACCGTTGCGTCCTTGTCAGATAGGCCACTGCTGGAGTAGGCAGAGGTCCACCAAGCATTACATCAACTCCAGCACTTAGAAATCCAGCTTGCATGGCAGATTCCAGCATATAGCCGGAAACACGAGTATCTTTACCGATAAACACTCCTGCTTTACCGCTTGGGCTTTGGTTCTTTAGGACTCTTCCAGCAGACTGAGCAAGTAGAAGAGCGAATTCAGGTCTTATTGGATTTTTTCCAACCGTCCCTCTAACTCCATCTGTTCCAAAGTATTTGCGTGTCATTTACAACTCCTCGTAATGCCTAGTTGCCTCAAGTATTGTGAAAGCTTCTCTAGTAGCTTTTACGTCATGAACTCTCACAATTTGTACTCCTTGTAGGACTGCCAAAAGATGGGCAGTAACAGAAGCAATCAAACGGTCCTTCGGTGTATTGATTCCTGTTACTGTTCCAAGGCTAGACTTTCTGCTCATTCCATAGAGAATTGGATATCCCAATTGCACAAATTCTTGGGCTTTTGCTAAAAGTTCAAAATTTTGCGAAACAGTTTTACCAAAGCCAAAACCTGGATCTAGACATATTCTATCTTGTTGAATACCTGCGTCTTCTAATGTCTTAGTCCTTTTAAGAAGGAAATCTTTTACTTCAACAACGACATCACTATATTGTGGATTTATTTGCATGGTTTGAGGAGTACCTTGCATATGCATTGCGCATAATCCGCAATCTAGTTTAGAGATAGCTTCTACAGCTCCCTTTTCAGAAAATGCTTTGATGTCGTTAATAATGGATGCGCCATGATGCACTGCTTGCACCATGACTTTAGGAAGAAAGGTATCGCAAGAAATAGGGACGCCTTCTGATTTCAAGCTCTCAATTACCGGAAGAACTCTTGAAAGCTCTTCTTCCTGGGAAACTTCTTGAGCACCTGGTCGAGTGGATTGGCCACCAATGTCAATAATGTCGGCACCCTCTTCAATCATGTGCTTACCATGGGCGATAGCATCTGTGGTTCTAAGGAAGTCTCCTCCATCGCTGAAAGAATCCACCGTAACATTAACAACTCCCATGATCAGTGGGCGATCTAAATTAAGTTGAAAGCGGCCGCATTGCCAAAGCTTTGCGGCCTTCATTTAGTGCCACCTATCTGACTTAAAACATCTTCCATTAATTCGGAATCTGTCTTGGAATTAATCCAGTGCTTATCTTTATAGCCATAGCGGCTTCCACCGGCAGGCGAGGCCAACCAGATTTCTTGTGTGGAGGATTGGATATTTAGAACTAGAGACTTTTCTTCGGGAGTTTCTATCGTTAGAACGTTACCTTCTCGGAGGCAATCGCAATCCGGAGAAGCCTTCTCTATCTTTTCTTCAATCTCTTCGAAAGTTTCTTCCGCAAGAGATAAAAATTCATTTTCTGTCATTTTGGAACACCGCTATGCATCGAAAACTCCTAATTCTAATTGCACCGTTATTGTTATCGACTTGTTGAGTTGGGAGTGGAAGAGATGTTTTGACCAGAAGTAACAGATACTACAGTTGGCTTCCGATGCGAATCGAACATAAAAATTATATAGTATGTGGCGTTAGGGAAAGTGAATTGACTATTATGTCTGATCCTGATTCTTCGTGAAAGCCGAAGATTACGATAAAAGGTCTTTGGATTATTGGTATCTTTGGAAAAAATGGTTTAAATT
>JAJPXW010000308.1:8872-24666 GCA_021205255.1 Burkholderiales bacterium | reverse complement strand
ATATTATTCATAATTAATTTATTAGTCTTAATAGATAGCTGATTTATATTTCTTATGTCCAAAATATAAATGCAACTAGCTAATGATATACAAGAGCCTTATCTCCTCATTCTGTAGATATTTTTTCCAAGTGGAGTGAAGTTCTAGCTAAAAATGTTTGGACAGTGGAATAACTATTGAGTTTGTCATGGAAACCAATGCAGAAAGCAATGTAGAAAGACGTGCTGCAATAAAAGATTTTGTGAATCGATGGAAGGACAAAGGAAAGGAAAGAGCCGAGGCTCAAAAGTTTTGGCTCGATTTACTGCAATCTCTTTTCGGACTTCAAGATTCCGACTACATAGTGTTCGAGCAGGAAGTTAAAGTCAACAAAAATACAAACTTTATTGATGCACGAATCCCAAGTACCAAGGTTTTGATTGAACAAAAAGGACGCCACGTCAATCTTTCTCATGCCTACGGACAATCTGATAAAGCAAAGTTGACGCCGTTTGAACAGGCGTTAAGGTATAACGATAGCTTGCCTCATTTCCAGAAAGCTAGATGGATAGTGGTTAGCAACTTTCAAGAATTCCATATCCATGATTTGGATAAGAAAAAAGAAGAGTGGGCCATTCCTGAGATAGTCAAGCTTTCAGAGTTGGAAAACGAAAGCCATCTGCTACGTTTTCTTGTAGATAACAGAACTAAGGAGATTATTCGAGAAACCGAAATCTCCGTTAAGGCTGGCGAGCTAGTAGGAAAGCTCTACGATATGCTCTTGAAAGGGTATGGAGATGATGCCTTGACTGCAGCAAATCAGCAGAGCCTAAACAAGCTCTGTGTTCGACTTGTCTTCTGCCTGTATGCCGAGGACGCCTTTCTCTTTGGACCAACTAAGCTGAGATTCCACGATTTCCTCAAGAATAAAGCCAAACCAATGTTCAGTGGCGATGAGGGAGGTCCTCAGAGAGTACGCGACGCTATTGTCTCTCTTTTCAAAATACTTGATACTCCAGAGGAAAAGCGCGATAAATATGGCGATCAGGAACTCTTAGCCTTCCCCTATGTTGATGGTAAATTGTTTGCTGGTGCTGAGACTTCCACGATCCCTCGCTTTAGCGAAGAGGCAGTAACGTTGCTTTTGGATAAGGCCTCAGCTGGATTTGATTGGAAAGACATCAGCCCTACCATTTTTGGAGCCGTGTTCGAAAGCACGTTGAATCCTGAAACACGTCGCTCAGGGGGCATGCATTACACCTCCATCCAAAACATTCGCAAAGTCATCGATCCACTTTTTATGGATGGACTGCGTGAAGAATTCAACAAAATCAAATCAATACAGGTAGAGGGAAGGAGAAGAAAGGCCTTATTGGAGTTCCAAACCAGGCTAGGTTCGCTTAAATTCCTAGATCCAGCCTGCGGATCAGGGAACTTCCTTACGGAAACCTACCTTGAGTTAAGGAAGCTGGAGAATGAAGTCCTAAGGCTTCTGTTGCACGGCCAAGCTTCTTTTGGAGAAGGCTTTTCACCAATTAAAGTGCATTTGGAGCAGTTCTACGGAATTGAAATTAACGACTTCGCAGTTTCGGTTGCCCAGACGGCTCTTTGGATCGCTGAAAGCCAGATGCTGAAGGAAACAGAGGACCTTATCCAATCAGACCTGGAATTTTTGCCATTGAAATCTTCAGCTCATATCTACGAAGGCAACGCCTTAAGAATGGACTGGAGCAACCTTGTGTCGCCTAATGAACTGAGCTATATCATGGGTAATCCTCCTTTTGTCGGTGGAATGCTAATGACTCCATCGCAGAAGGATGACATGTGGGCTGTATTGAAAGGATTTAAAGGAGTTGGGGAACTAGATTATGTTGCGGCTTGGTACAAGAAAGCTGCCGACTATATTGGCGGCTGGCCCATCCAAGTGGCCTTTGTTTCCACTAATTCCATCACCCAGGGTCAGCAAGCTACTTGTTTATGGCAGCCCCTGGCCAAGCAGGACATCACGCTCAACTTCGCTTATCGTACTTTCCGCTGGGACAGTGAAATGACAAACACTGCTAATGTTCACTGTGTCATTGTTGGTTTTTCAAGGAATTCCAGAGGCACTAAGCTCATTTACGATAAAGATTCAGTCCTAAAAGTTGACAACATCAATCAATATCTTTTAGACGCTCCTACAGAATTCATAATAAGTCGAAAAACCCCTATCTGTAATGTGCCGAAAATGGCATTTGGAAATATGCCAAGAGATGGTGGCGGATTCGTTATTACCGACGAGGAACGTCTTCAGTGGCTAAAACAGGCACCCGGGCTAGAACCGTGGATACGCCCCTATATAGGAAGCCATGAATTTATCAACAATAAAAAACGCTGGTGCCTTTGGCTGGTAGGTGCCCCACCCAACGTACTCCGACATAAACTGGTCAAGGAACGTTTGGAGAAAGTAAGACAGTTCCGACTTGATAGCAAAGCTGAAGCTACCCGCAAGTTTTCTTCTACGCCATCTCTCTTCTGCCAGATATCACAACCCAATGTTGAATATTTACTAGTACCCGCAGTTTCATCAGAAAGACGACTCTATGTACCAATGGGTTTCGAAGAGCCAACCACAATAGCTAGCAATCTTGTTCAACTAGTTCCAGGCATTACTGTCTATCACTTCGGAGTGTTGACATCCTCTATTCATATGGCCTGGATGCGTACTGTTGCTGGCCGTCTTAAAAGCGACTATCGCTACTCTAAGGATATCGTCTACAACAACTTTATTTGGCCAACTCCAACAGATAAGCAAAAGGAAGCCATAGAAAAGACGGCCAAGGCTATTCTAGATATTAGAGCCAAGTTCCCTGAAAGTTCTTTGGCTGATCTATATGATCCTTTGGCTATGCCTCCTGAACTTTTAAAAGCCCATGAAAATAATGACAAGGCCGTACTGGCCGCATATGACTTAAAGCCCTCTACAACCGAAGAGGATATGGTTACCCATTTATTCCAGTTATATGGGGCAAAGGTTGAGGAAATCGAAAAGTCCTCACAGAAAGAAAACAAGGAAACCGAAGAATCTAGCCAATAATTCGAAACTGCTTTAAGTATCCATACGCATATCCTTATAGAGATGTACATATGTTTATATGCACATCTCTATTTATAAGTAGCTAATCAATCATAGAAAGAACTATTTATAGGGTATCCATTGGCTTTTCTTCCCAGTTCTTATTCTTTTCGATTTGTTCCTTTCTATATTCCCAGGCCTCGGGTCCATAAAAACCAACTTGGCAGAATTGGTCGTCTCCTGAAAGCGTGACCGCTATGCCGTCTCTTTCCCAGTAAGTAAATTCTCCATAGTGTTCGACCGTAGCATCGCCCGTAGGTTGTCCCCATGTCTTCTTCAGCAAGGAAAGGTACGTGCTTCTACAGTTGGGAATGGGATTTTGTTTGAAGTTAGTGACCTCGGCTTCATAAACCGGCTCCACTAGTGTCGGAGCCATAATGGTCACTGTTGGATTGCCAGGGAACTTGTAGCAGTTCTTAACATGCAACCGTCCTTTGATCATGGGATCATCGTAATAGGTGCAACCAGGCTTGCGGTCCAGCTTTTTCTTAACATCGGCCAGGTAATCCTGTCCGAACACGATTTCGCCGAACACTACTGGTCCATGGGATTTCTGCCTGGATTGAATGTCTTGATTAGACCTAGCTTGGTCCATGGCCGGCGCTGGCGCAGAAGCTACTGCTCCGGAAGCTAAGTTTTGGTACATTCCTATCGAATTGTGCAGCCACTCCCCTACGCATGCCTCGGTCTTGCATTGGTTAAGTTTCTTATAGTTATTCTTGGCCAGTGCCTTGAACTCGTTACGGTCTGGTGCCGCATTTCTAGCTTCCTTGAATACCTTTGCCAGTTCTTCATCCAGCTGGGAGTATTCGGAATTGCCGCAGATAGTCTTTTCACTAAAAGACTTAGCCTTCGCACAGTCGAAACTCGCCGCGTTGGCAACTCCCCCGAAAATAAACAAGCCACAGAACACGCCTAGCAGGGTCCTATTCATTTCTATCTCCTATTGGGAACTAATCGGTAATTGGCTGTAGGTTTGTCAGCCACCAAATTCTGCTTACATTACACGAGTACCCACTCAAAATACGCTGTATGAAAGAAATCCAAATTAAGAACTCTGGGAAGTTCGAATGTTAATCCGCAGTACTCCTCTACAGTAATTGTGTATATGCATATCTGTATATCTCTATAGTCATATCTCTATACATATCGTTAGTTTCATCCTGGTTTGGATCCATGCGTCCGCATCGCCAAATTTCCCGTATTTCCGATAAGAGGCATTAGCGGAAGTCGAAATTGCTTAGCTGGGACGCCTGCCAAAAGTCCTAGCCGGCATAGCCGATGAAAAGAAAAATTGCCGTTTCCAAATGCCCGCTACGCATGCAGCCCGCTTAAGTCGAAAAACTCGAACTGCTTCTGTCCTAGAATTTCCTCGCTTTCCAGTTTGCGCTTCACCGTCTCTATGGCCTGCTTTGACCTGTCTATGCCAATCCACTTTCTGGAAAGGCGTTGGGAGGCTACTAAAGTTGTTCCCGATCCGCAAAAGAAATCCATTACGGTGCTATCCTTATCCGACGAAGTGCTGATTATTCTCTCTAAGAGAGCACTGTTTTTTTCAGTTGGATAGGCGGGATATTGGGGGTCTTTGAACTCCCATATATCTTGTGCTTTTTTTCCTTTTTGGCTATCGGCGTAGATTATTTTTCGCGGGACGCCGTTCTTGCTCCATTCAATCAATCCCTGGGAGTCCAGCTTTTCCAATTCCTCTATCGAGCATCTCCAATGTCTTCCTTCAGGCGGAAATATTCCTCTGAACGCTTTGCCGGTTTCGCCGTTCTTGGTTTCCCCAGGCGCGTGTAATGGAATAGTCGTGTACGCCCTGCCCCCTTTTGACTTCCTGAACAATTGAGCGATATCGCTTGCCGTATAGTCGACATAGCATTCATTCCAGATGTTGTTCTGGGTCTTTGAATAAAAAAGTATTAAATCCTTAATGTTTCCATATGCCTTTCGCGAAAAGTTCTTGGGATTGCATTTAATACGGGTTATATCGTTCCTAAAGTTTTCGATACCGAAAATCTCGTCCATTAAGACTTTGACGTAATGGCCTATCTTGTAGTCGATATGCAGGTAAATGGAGCCTCTGTCGGACAGCAGTTCGCGGGCTAAAACCAAACGCTCCCTTAAAAACTCCAGAAAGGCGTCTCCCGTCAGGGTGTCCTCATATGCAATTGCGCCGTTGCTGTAGTGGCTTATGGTATTGGCTCTTGTTTCGCTCGTTTTAAAAACGTTTCTTGTCGAAAAAGGTGGATCAATATAAATGAGGTCGATTTTCCCGCCCATATCGTAATGGTAGAGAAGCGCCTTTAGAACAATAAGATTTTCTCCCAGCAGTAAATTATTTGATTCTTTATTAATCGCTGGATAAGTTAAATATATGTCTAGATCATTTTTTAAAATATCTTTTTCGCTTTTCTTGTTTTCAATAAGGCACTGCATACTAATCAGCATCAAAGGCTATAGAGGAATTCACGCAATAACAACGCACTTAGGATATTAAGGGTTTCGTTTTCCACCACCGCTTTGCACATTTTGGCTTCCCTGGGCTGTATGTAAAGCACACCGTCCAAAATACCGACTTTTACGGCTTGGTCGGTTGGATCAGTTAGTGTAGTCATAGCGTCATCAAACTGCCTATCTTGATGTCCTCCGAAATCGGTCAGGAATTTGGCTTCTCCTATGACATATTTTCCATTGAATTTTGCGACAAAATCTAGTCCCTTATTCTTTGTATAGCCAACGTTAGCCCGCGCCCAATTTCCTAAATCCTTGTCTGACCCATCCAAAACGGCGTTCCCTTTGTGTCTTTCAAACTCTCCCATTTCTAGTAGCGGAACACCTAAAACACCGCTTCTAATCCAATTCCTGAAAAGCGGACCCATCTGCCTATTCGCTTCCTTTGGCATTGAGCAATTCATATACAGTTCGTCCAAACCCATTTCATAGAGCTGTCCTGCTAGCCTATCCACAGTAGAAGGATTACGTTTTATTGCTGACCGATCTCTCTTGAGGAAAGCTACATATGAATCCTTGATCGGAAATAAATCCATCTTTAATAATGCCTTAATCAATTCAACATTATTTTTTTCATCAAAGTACTTATTTACTTGTTGCCAAAGTTTTTTATTTAAATCCCGCAGCCCGTTAGGTACTGTAGGATAGACCTTATATAAATCGTCTAGATAACTTCTTTGATTAGCATATTCAATACTTAATTCAGTCCAATAATATGTCACTTTCCATAGTCCTCGTAGCTGACTACTCTTATTCCATAGGCAACTTTTTATAATAGCTGCCTTAATGCCTTATTTAACCCATAACCGCAATTCAAATTATCAATAGTCTAGCTTTTCTTATGCTCCACCATAAGGATATATTTCTTTGTCCCCGCTAAAGACGCCTATACGAACTCCCATAACTTAGCTTATGTCTTCGTTTTATAGAAACAAATAAACTTTATATCCCAAAACATAAATATACGTTTATCAGTATGCGTATGTTCGGATCCAGCAATCAATTCCAAAACACGCTAATCGGCCTTAGCGGAAGTCGAAGCCACTCCCTACAAACCATCCCTACCCATGGGACATGTTGAAAGGGGAAGCAAAGGAAATTTCAAACACCCAAACATGAATTTCAGCTCCAAGTACACCTAAACTGCCCCTCAATTCGTTCGAAACAGAGATACCATGAAATTTAACCCTGTATTACTTGTCCTTTCAATTGCTTCGGCAGGCGCTTTGTGTGCTACTTCCACTGCCCTTGCGGCTCCAACGGTGTTAGGAGACATTATCCTCGACCAGGATACCTTGGCAAATGTTGAGAAAAAGCTAAGCGAAAAACCCAACTGTACGTTCACTGGCCCGACCCAGGCCAAAGACGAAATTAGCATCCCATCAGGATCTTGCTTCAAGTTGCCAGGCAAGCCCAGCATCACTATCAAAACCTCATCGGAGGACACCCGCCCCGCTAGCGAGCGGACTGTGCAGACCGTGTCGCTCCAGCTGAATAACTGGACAGGCTGCCAGAAAGAGTATCTTCCACTCCTAAAGGAGTCCTGGGGCTGGATTACGGGCTCCTTTACGGAAAAACAAGGAAAGACCTCCATCAAGGTTATTTACTGGGAAGGGAAGGATAAAGCCGTCGACTTGTCGTTCAACGGCAAATCGTGCACCGTAACCTACTATTCGATGGAAGCCTGGGCGCCTGTAAAAGCGAAAATAGAAGCGTCCCGCCCCCCAAAGGAGGAGGACGATACTGGAAAACTCTGACAAATGCTGCTATCTTCCCAAAGGATTAGCGCGATCTCCAGCCTGACTTCTTTCAGAAGGCGTACCAAATACCTTAGAACGATTTAGAACCGACTAAGGTATTTTCAATTGTCTGTCCAGTAACGGTTAGCTAAGCAATAAACAAAGGAGCAAATATGTCCATGATCAAGTTCGCATTAGCCGCATCCACGGCTCTTGCCCTAGCTGCAGGCACAGCAGTTGCCGCTCAAGAACCAGCAAAGCCAATTCTTGGAGTAGTCACGCCGAATCAAACTACGTTAACCGAAGCCAAGGCCAACCTGAAAGCGAAAAGTTGCCAATTCAAGGCAATTAAAGAAGTAGTAGGACGATCAGCGATCGAAGTATCCAGCGATTGCTTCCAGCTCCCTGGAAATCCGACAGTAGTCATAGCGGGACGGACAGCCGCGCCCGTAGAACTCATTACGATTCGGTTGAACAAACTCCCTGACCCAGCTATCTACGGACGATATGAAAATTCGTTGAAAAACACCTATGGGAAACCAGGTCTAATCGGCTTCGTGGATTCCACGACTTCCTTCCTGGCCTGGAGACCGGGACCAGAGTTCATTGTCACTCTAGTGAGAAAAGCAGAATCCAAAGCACTTATTGTTGGCTACAACTTCGGAAAGGATGTAAACGAGACTTGGTCGCAGTTTGAAAAGAACAGCACCAACGCCCCCGCCAAGGATCTAGATGCCCTTTAGGCTAGAATTTGCCAGGCTGGCTCGTGCAACCAACTGGACGCAAAGGGTTCATCCTATCCATAGATGGTCCTTCGGCTTGGGAAAATCCGTCTAGGCATTCCGAAGGCAAATTCGCATGGTTTTAGCCTCTCTTCAGTTCCTATCACCAGTTCCCTAGAACAATAAACCGCTCCAATACTGAGTCTTGCACCTCACTGGAGCGATTGCCGTTGCCGCTCCCCTAACTTCAGTTAAGCGAATGTCCCCTTCAATCCACCTCCTCAGGAAACTTTTAGGCGGGAGCTTTTCCGACTAGACCCGCCCCGTATTGGCTTGCCGATTCCTTCAAAGATTAGGCCATTGTGTGGGTTTCTTTACTTAGAGAGAGGTTGCTATTGCCTAATGAAAAATTACCTCTATTAGCCTTAACCAGTTGGCCAAAAGAGAGGTAATCAGTCAGTTAGTCATTGAGATTATTCAAGTTTGCTTTCGCCTGTTAGGAGGTTATAGATTTCAGCAAGTGCCTCGTCACTTCTATTGTCGTATTTCAATACTTCTCTTAGGAGATGCGTTAGAAAGATAAATCCATCTTCTGACCTGCCATATTTACTAATCATATAGAGACACTTTCTGACAACCTCACCGCCGTTAGTGATTGCTGGTTTGCCCTCTTGGTCTACTTCAATGGGTGCGGGGTCAATACAAAATACATCCGTTAGTAATTCTTCAAGACGAATTTTTTCATCTGCGTACACCGCTTTTTTGAACTGGTCTGAATCCATGTAGTCGGCTAAATCCTTGCATACATCCTTAGCTGGTCCACCTTTGGACTCTCCCCACTGTCTTATAGCCCACGAATCTATATAAATACGGTTGTACTCTATTGCTACTTCTTCAAGATCGATTTCGCTCTCCTCCTTTTGCTCTATGTCTTTTTCTTCGGATTTTTTCTCTATTTGCTCCGAATCCTTTGTTGAAATCTCCTGATTCGCATTTACGAAAGCCTTCCTGAAAGACTTGCCAAGTGCGTTTGAATCAGAGGGTGACAGGCCGTGTTTCTTAACTATTTCGTCAACTGTGTTTGTGGCTTTTTCCATTTGCTCAATGATTTCAGTTGATGTTTTTATTAGTTCCTCCGCCTCCTTGTGTGGCAATTGGCAGGCACAGAATTTAATTAGCCGCTTTACGCTCTCTATAGCGAGGCAATATTCTCCGTTAACTTTATGAGCATGTAGAGGTGAAAAAAACTTTTGCTCCTCGTTCCATTCTTCTACTGTTTGCGGTTCCCCCGCTATATCTTTGGTTTCCATTTTTTCTCCCTTCGAAGAATCTGCGTTGGTCTCCTTGAATTTCACCTTAATAGCTTTGTTGGGGTCATCAATATTGCCGCTAGCCGTGTTTATTTCCACGACACTTCCGAGAACCTCCATTGCGACAATAATGGCTAGGTTTTTCGGCATTCCCTGTTCAAGCAGCGCTTCGGCCAATAGGCCGGAGAACATTTCTCCACGCATGTAGGAGTTGCCCTTGTAGTTGACCACATCCATGCTATCGTCCGCTTTCACCAGCTCGTTGGTCAATGCCCTACCCCTCTCCACCGCTTTGTGCAAATCAACTTTGCCTAGCCACTGCTTGAGTTCCGCAAGGGTTCTAATGCCTAGCGAGCCTGGAGGAGCGTATTTTCCATATTTCGCAAAGAGGTCAAGGACTGTTTGGGCTTGCTTCCTCTGTTCTTCGGTCTCTATTACGGAGTTCTCCAGTACTTTCTTGTATTCGGCTAGGGTTACTTTTTGACCTCCAAGGTCCACCACTATGCCTTTAGCCGACTCGGGAAGCTTCAATTCGTATTTACTCATGGTTGCCATAACCTCCTACGGCTCCTCATTTTTCCAAGGGAGAACTTCATAGCCTCCTTGAACAATTTCAAAACAAATCCTAGACCTTCCTAACAAAATTCCATGGTCCAGGTACGAGATCCGAAAGATCCATCCACCTATGCAAATAAAGGCATCCTATTATACTCATAATCATATATGTATATGTATATTAGTAGTTGCATATATAATGCTTTCAATTGACCTATGAAAACAAAAACGACTGCACAGAGGTATCGACTACAGAAGCCAATTTCTTTTGAAAATAATCCATAAAAGGCGAATTTTATTCAAAGCCCATTAAACATCGATAGCAAAATAAGATACTGAATATGAAGTTTAAGTGGATATGGGTATAACTTAATAGCTATTCTGTTTACGAACTTAAACCTATGGAAAGGTCACTATGAAAACTCTGGCTAAAAAATACATTAGGAACTCCCTGTGGCTAGCCACTATTGCGTTGGCCAGCATGCTAGGAACACCGTCATTGGCCATGGGTGCAGATTCACCGGATCAGAAGCCAATTCTCGGTATTGCCACCTTAGGTCGAACTACCTTTGGAGAGGTTGTAGCTAAGCTTCGCGCCAAAAAATGTGCGGAAGATATGGGATCAACTGAAGTTTTTACGCATGGAGAGTGCTTAGGACTCCCAGGCAATCCTGGCATCACCTTCTTCCGTGCCAGAACTACCGAGGAGAGACATCAAATCCAAGATCCATCTATCCACGCAGGTAAAGAGGCAGAGAACTACGTAGTAGTGGAAGTAGAAATCTTTGTAGCTAATAGGAAATTAGTCCCAGACTATCTCTCGTCTTTAGAGAAGACCTGGGGCAAGCCTGAGATAACGCCAGACGGCGACCGGCTTTGGAAATCAGGGAATATTCAAGTTCTAGCAGGTACTGGCAATAAATATATCCCTCCTACCTTCTGCCGCATCCTCTACTCGCTGTCGGACGAGCTCATGGCCAAGGAAACCGCAAAGGCAGACGCTGAAAAAGCAGCTAAGGAAGCAGAAGAATCAAAGGAACGTCAAGGAAAATTAGACGGTCTCCTGTAGTTAGTGTCAGCACCAATTCCAAATAAAACAACTTAGCGACTAATGAATTGGAGTAGCTAGAGAAGAATACTGGTAGCCAAGGAGCCCCCATTAAAACAGGAGCTCCTTTCGTTTCTCTTCGACATAAATTGAATACTCTATCTATTTTAATATGATTATATGCATACATATATCCATATATATGTATCTACATCCTCATATCAATAGGAAATGCGAAAGCAATACCTTTAGATTCTCGTACAGAAATAATGACTTTCTTAGGACTTGGCCCCGACTTCCTTGAGAAAGTTGCTCATTGCCTGGTTCGCTAGCTTATTGAAGCTTACATTGTGCTTGTCCCCGTATTCCTTCAGGGCATTGAAAACGCTAGGCTTCATCAGCAGGTTCACTCTCCGAGTCATCTTTTCCACAACTACGGGGTTCACCTTGTAGCCTTCCGGAACCTCGATGCTTTCCTCATCGACAACATATTCTCCGGCACGGACAAAGCTCGGTTTAGTTTGCTGCGCCGCGACTTTTCGTTCAGGTGGCGCCTTGGTCTCCTGTTCAGCTTCCAAAGGCGTATCAGCCTTCTTTTCCTCACTAGGCACGTCTATAAATTTACCGACGGCGGTACCAGCCGGATGTGCTTTTTTCTCCTGCAGTTGCTTAAGAATGTCGCTACTGTCGTAGTCAAGTTCTTTCTTCGTCATCTTCAGTCTCCTTGTTGCAAAAGCTCTTCCAGTAGCGCCATGTAGTCTTGTGCCGCATTGCTTCTGGGAGAGTAGGTAAAAATATCTTCGCTAATCATCTGGGCGTTCTGCAGCGCCACGCATTCCCTGATCTTGGTGTTGAAAACCTTGGTTCCCAGCACTTCCGCTATCGCCTCCAGGTTTTCAATGGCTTTTTTGCTAATTACCGTGTTGGCCCTGTGCCTTGTGACCAAAAAACCTCTAACTTCCAATGAAGCATTGCATCTCTGCTTAATGTCCTGGATGGCCGCGCCCACCTGTCCTATCGCTTCAATTCCAAACCGGTCGGCCAAAGTTGGAATAAGTAGGCTGTCTGCCGCTGTCAAAGCGTTAATTGTCGCTATTCCCAGTGAAGGAGAAGTATCGATAACCACGTAGTCGTAGTCGTCTCCAACAGTATTTAGAACTTCCTTCAATCTGTATTGCTTGCGTTTACTGGTAAGGATGAGATCCAACGCGGCCAGATCCGGCGACGATGGCGCCAGATCCCCAAACTCAGTCGCCACAATAACTTCCTTCAACGGCAACTCGCCTTTCAGTGCGTCAAGGATGGACTTTTCCGGTGGACGCATCCCCAGACTAAGAGTCAAGTTGCACTGCGCATCCAAGTCGATGAATAGAACCTTATGGCCTTTTTTCCTGAGTCCGGCTCCTAATGCCTGGGCGGTCGTAGTTTTTCCAACACCACCTTTCAAGTTGACTACCGCAAATTTCTCAATCATTTCCCTACTGCCTCCGAACTCAACCCAAAATAGCCTTGGCTATGGTGGCTTCGCACGGATTTTTCGCACGGTCCAAGTTGTGCGAATAGATAAGAGTCGTGCTGATATTCTTATGACGTGCGAACTGCTGGACTTCCTGCAAGCTAATTCCCGCAAGCAACGAAAGCGTCACCGCGGTATGGCGCGTTGAATGGGCACTAAGATGGTCGCTGCAGAGATTCGCTTTCATAAATGCCGCCTTGACCATGCCTCTGATAGTCCTAGTAGTCAGCCTGCCACCTTTGTTGCGGTTGCTAGTCGATGAAAAAAGAGGATCTTGATCCTTAGCTTTAGGGCGGCACTTCAGATACGCCCTAATGGCATCCTCCACTCCGGGTTGCAAATTGATGAAGCTGCCTTTTTCCGTCTGGCCTTTTCCTTGAATAAAAAGCACAGTGTTGTCGCCAACTGTCCTGATATCGCCTATGTCGGCTCTAACTACTTCAATTGTCCTGAGCCCTCCAGTAAACATAAGGACAAGAATGGCGTAGTTTCTAAGGCCTTCCTCGTTGTCGGTGTCCACCAGCTCCAGGACATTCTTTACCTGATGGCTGGTCAGATAGTCTTTTTTATGACCCCGGTCAATTTTGACGCTTTTCACATGTTCGGCAATATTTGGATAAAGACCCTCCAATGCGGTCCATTGAAAGAAAAGCCTGACCGCGGTGATGTACGCCTGCACGGTAGCCGGCTTGTGATCCGTCTTGATCTCGTCTCTGAAGGCAAGCACGTCCTGGCGAGTGGGCTGGCTAAGATGCTTGCCCGCTAGCCAAGAAAAGAACTGCTTGATCGACTTGGTGTAGCTTTGCACAGTCTTTGGCGAGGCGTCTAAGTAATTAACAAACCTAACTAGCAGGTCGCTCGTCACTGCCTGTTTGGCGATAGCTCCAGTGCTGAAAGGCGTTGTGGCTAGGATTTCCATGGCTCTTTCATCATAGGTTAAGTGTATATTTCTGAGTATACACTCATATCCACTTGATAATAGACACATGTAGACCTACTCATACGTATATATACCATGATTCCTTTGTCTATTCATGAGTCCAGGACTTCATGCGGGAAATTCGTTAATAGAAATTCGGATTCCTGGCGATGCCATGCCCGAACCGAAAATTACTTCAACGCCAATATTACTACATGCCTATATACATATATTGATATACATATAAGTATAGATATATCAGTAGTATGGTATTTTCTTCGAGGCCTTTGAAAATAAATTTACCACCTAGCAACCGGCTATTTGTTCTTTGATAGCCTATGCGTTTTTTCCTAGACCTACTCCAGGGAAGAAAGAAGCCAAGTGAAGCAAAATTTCCAATTGGCGGTCCAGCAATTTTGTTTCAGGGTGGTGATTGGCAGCTACTTTTTCCGGCATGGACAAATACTGTTCGGAAACTTCCATCTTACTGGCAAAAACCTCGGCCTCCCCTACTCCATCCTTTTTACTCCTCACCTGACAAAGCAAGACTTTCCATCGAATTTCCAAATGAATATTTCTTCCCCGATGAAGGAAAATTCTTTTAGTAAATTCCAATTCGCAGCTTCCCCGGGCCAAACCAATTCCCGCTCTGCCCGTAGGAAATTCCGCCATTGAAATGAAGCTAAATCCACTGCTCGACCACCTCAAACATTCCTTTTCAACCGTACCTGGCTCGTTACTTAAGTTTTCAAGGGATTAATGGTTTCAGTGGCCTTTGAAGAAAAAAAGGTATTGCTTAACCAACGCACTACTGGAAAATAGACTGGCATTAAAGGGCGATTTCGAACAATTTCAAGAAAAAGCTGAAAATCCTCCAATAATCTCCTAAATCTTTTCTCCTAAAAGATCCAATTTAAGTTGGAAATACCAGCGCTTAAAAATGACTGGTTCCTAGCTGGCGAACAGATATGGAACTAGCGGATTGATAATCCTCCAGCCAAAGATTGGAATTTTCCTAGGAAACTTCACTTCCATCGTGCCATCACCTCAAATCCCAAGGGTATGAGGACATTCGGCTTCTTCCTGGAGAAAGAAAAGTTAACCAGCTTCAATTCCCGCTGTCCAGTCAGGAAAAGGAAAGGAGGCAACAAAGGAAACTTAAAGGAAATTTGCTGGTACTCCAAGAATTCAATTTAAGGTCCCGAATTGCTAATACCTCTCTTGGAGGATTGGTTCAGTTTTGGAAACAGCCTGGGTACAGCTCTTGAAAAAATAGTTAATCCCTCCAGCGAATCCACTGTCGCTGGAGAAGCTGCCGGAGACAAATCCTCCCGACATAAAGGCAATGGCTTTTGAAAAATAAAGTTTCCTCCAATCCGTCGCCATCAATTCATCCCCGCTTCGAAAAGGGAAGTGTCAGGATCGGCTTTTAAGCCAAGTCTACCTATACCTCCATGAGCATGCTTATGCTTCTACCAGCATATGGATATATGTATGCCCATAAAGCTTTGCGCAGAACAAATAGCTCTCACAGCGCATAGCTAGCTTTTCTATTTACAGGGTCTGATTTGCCGAATGGGAGTCGCCCGGCGTGGAAGGCTTGTGACTTTTTCTCTGCTCTTTTAGCCGATGAAAGAAAATTTATTCCTTATTTCAAGCCTCAAACCGCCTCCTGGACTGTTTCTTTTTTCTCCCCGCGCTTCGGATCATTCACGGCATCTTTTGCCGCTGAAGAGCTTTTGGCGTTTTTTTGGCTTTTCATTTCAGTGCTGTTCATGCCTTCTGCTAGAAATTTGTTATACGCATCTAGCGGAATGCGCCAGCCACGACCAACTTTCAAGGCGCCTAGACGGCCTTCCTTAATGTACTTGTACAAGGTTCTCTTACCAACCTTTAGTTTTACCTCCAAGTCTTCCAAAGTAAAAACGTCAGCCATTGGAAATATCTCCTTCAAATCAAACTTCTTATCGAGCCGGCCATACTTCTCAAGACTTTGAGTAGCCATTTGTCGATAATAGTAAATTTATCACTCTATGTGAGCTTCTAGGCGTAGTTACGAGCACTTAACTTCACTTAAACGGTTACTTTTTGCTATCAAATACCACTAATCGAGCCTATAGAGAAAACAAAAGCTCCATCTTTCGGCTTTTTCAAGTTCGGACCTGCTTCCAAAAAGCGAAAGGGGTGGAGGAACTAACAATTTTTTTTCATCGGCCGGCTTTTCATCGGCTATCGAGAAGAGGTGCCCCGACTTTAGGAAGGGGCTCCTCTTCTATATAGAAGCTTATAGAAGCTTATATAAATTTAGGGACAATCACCCCTCCTCGGCGGATCCCGTTGCTATTGGGCTCCCAATTTTTTCACCTACAGTAACTTA
>JAJPXW010000308.1:0-8772 GCA_021205255.1 Burkholderiales bacterium | reverse complement strand
CTCCCAATTTTTTCACCTACAGTAACTTAATGCAGGGCGCAACAATCCATGGTGGCCTGAAGCGGAGGCTACCTTGGCTAAACGTAGAATCTATTTGAACTTTATGGAACTAAGGGTCCTTTCGTAGCTACCTGGCTTTGATTTTGGCTGGCTCCTCCTTTTTGGAAGCTTGCAGGGAATTTTCCTTCTCCAAAACGAGTTCGAAGCAGACGACTAGGAGCTTCCATTCTTCGCAATTTAGTTTCTTTACATCCGCTGCCGAGAGAACGGAATCTCCGGATAGGTATGTCCAGTTCCTAAGGCAGCCTTTCTCCACTAGTACGTTCAGTGATTTCTCGAACGGAGTCTTAATCCTGCTTCTCCAGGAACTCCTTTTGACGCTTTCGTCTTCTGTGGAAGGCAAGCCTATTTTCTCCAGCAGGGTATGGACCCTTAATCTATTTGCCACCTTTGAATTGTGTAGATGATTTCGTCCATAGTGCTCGCTCATGGCTAGGCAAAGGTAGAGAGCGTGAGCTTGCCTGCCGTCGAGACTCCAAAGGTTAATAGGGATCCAGAACAATGCGTAATGTTTCTGTAGATACTCGCCTATTTCGTTTTCCAGGCTCGCTTTTATGAAGCTGCGGTGCGCCACTATGCCTGTCCTGCAGACAATTGGAGTAATTTCGTAATCCGACCGAGCGGTCTTTTTGGATTCGCTTGGCCAGGCTAGCTCCACGTGTCTCAGTAGCTCCAGAGCCTGTTGAATCTCGTGTTGCGCATTGTCCATGGCGTTTCGAGCTTTCTTTTTCTCGGCCACAGTGGCTTGCGGCGGTACCTCTACGCAATAACCTAGGTTCGATGCGTATTCCTTGAACGGTATCAGTACCGTTAGCTCACTGGCCTGCAAGACGGTACGGCGGCTAATTTGGTTTTTGAACGTGCTGATGATCGCAATGAGAAGCTTTATCGCCGCAATGCTAATAACTACATCCTCGCTACCCTTAATCGTTACTTTTGTGTTTCCATGCGAAGCGCTTAGGGTCTTGGCACCTGTGTAGCGGTCTATTGTCAGTTTGCGTTTACTGGCGGGAGCCTGGGCCGCAATGGCAAAGAAGTCGTTGAAAGGACGCCAGTAGAAAGTTAATACGCCCATGGATTCCGAACCAGGGGGTTTGTTGGGAACGAACGAATTCATGATTTTCTCCTTGCCCGCATCTAGTCGAGCTCCTCTTGTTCCACGAATAAATTAAAGGCCGTGTAGTAGTTGAATAGGACTTTTCTGCCAACTTGGCCGTTTCTGTTCTTGAGCATGATCAGCTCAATTTCCCGTTTGGGAGCCTTCATCGCCGCCACTACTTGTTCTTCCCCAGCCGTTTCCTGATACGGTTGCATGCCAATTAGAACGTCTGCTGAATATTCGATGTTTCCGCTTTCCTTGAAGGCCGAGAAGGAAATGGACTGGGAGTAGCTGGAGCGATTTAGCGAAGAAATTGCAATGACTGGGACTTGAAACTCAGTGGCGATCTGTCGCAGGCGTAGTACGGCTTCGTCAATTTTCTGCTTGTCCGTTACCCTCTCTTTAGTCGGCATCAGGGTCTGCAGGTAGTCCACCACGACCACTGGCTTCGCCTTTGTGTAGAGGATATGCTTGGCTACTTCCTTCCTTATTTTTTCAGTGTCGACATCGCCGTTGATGCCTTCGATTATGCGGATATGCCTACCTATGAATTCGTAGCCGTAGACGGAAGAAAATAGAATTTGCTTCTGATCTTCGCTAAGATATTGGTGGCGACGGCCGTCAATGACTTCCTTTGCAGTGCTTGCGTAGCGGAATTTGTTTTCAATGCCGTTTTCATTGCGGGTTTGCTCGTAGGAACCCAAGGCAGTCAACCTAGAGATGCTTCTGCTCATCAGCTCAAAGGTCGACATTTCCAAGCTAAATATAAGGACGTCTTGGCCGTCACCTTCTGTTTCATCGGCATTTATCCTACCTTCGGCTATGTTGTCTGCGATTTGGCCGACCAAAGCCGTCTTGCCGAGTGAGGACAAGGCTCCGATTATGTAGAGACCGGGATAGAGACCGTGGCCTTTTAGTCCTGTCAGGCACTTGTCCAGAATTGGAAATCCTGTGGAGATGGCTGGACGCGTCTTGCTGGCTTCTATTTCTTCAAGAAAACTCGAAATCTTGCAGCTGGCAAACGAACTAAATACCTTTTCCTTTTCAGCGTTGTCTATGTTTTCCTTGATTTGCGCTGTTGTCTCCGCTACTTCCAGCGCTCTGTCCCTTAGTGTCTTAAGAGCGTTCCGAAACTGTTCCGGATAGTTCAATAGGCAGTCGTTTGCGTCTTTTGCGGGAACCGAGTTGCCGTCCGGGCCTATTATTTTTCCTTGATAGAGGTCTTCTCCAACTACAAGGTGCCCCACTCCAATTTTATTTAGCTCCTCGCTCAGCTCTTCGGCAGCTTTTTTACCGGCATTGTCGTTGTCTAGCGCAAGAATGATTGGAACCTTAGGTTTATGCCTGCTTAGATAGTCGATCAGAAGGCTTTTCCCCGATACGCTGCCAAGTCCTACGGAGTTGAAACCTAGCGTTTCAATGGACATGGCGTCGATTTCGCCTTCAACGATGAAGACAGGCTCGCCTGCATCGAAAGCTTTCAAGTTGAAGAGTTTGGCTTTACCGTGTTTTCTAAACCTATAGTTTTTATCGCCGTCCGCTAGGGCGGCATTTCTAGCCTGGTAGCTGCCGGGACCCGTAGGGATGATCAGCATCGGGCCTCTTACCGCACCAGTGGGGGAAAGCGGATAGCTTGGCTCGTACCCAAGATTGAACCGCTCAACTATCTCATCGCTTAGGCCACGTCTTTCCGGATAGTCAGTGCGGCTGATATTTTGATGCCATTGGCGGAACTTCTCCGTTAGGTCTTCTTCCGGTTGTTCAGGAATTTCCGCTGGAGAAGGGGAACTTGCCGTAGGAACTGGTTGTGGAACGGACTTTTTAGGAGGTTGCTTCTTTGAAGATGAAGCGCGATAGGGCTGCTCGTCCACTGTCTCGCCAAAATAGCTATAGAGCCTATCGAAGTCTTCTTTCGTTGGATTTGAGATGAAGTTGTGGGCAAAGAAGAGATCGGCGACTGAAAAATTCCCTTCGCAGCCAAAGCATTTAAATCTCTGGCCACCGCTACTGCTACGGTAGCGCTGGATGCCAAATCCATTCTTTGAGCCTTGCCCGCAGTTGGGGCAGATGTACGTAACATGCCCGGCGACCCTTTTTCGAGCAACTGTTAAAAAGTCGGGCTCCCTCTCGTTGATGTCCTTGAGAGCCTGGTCTCTATTCATATGTAGGACTCCTTAGTAGTTCAGTTCTGGAGTTGTTTTAATTGGCATTTGTGAGATGCAGTAAGTGATGTTGATTTCAAGTTTCCGTTATTAAGTGATGGTCATTGTGCTTCAATTGACATTAGTTGCTATCTTCTTTAGTCCAGCAGCGTGCCCAATTTGGAACATCGAAGCCTCACAAGAATATATTTATGCGTATGTAAACATATGGATACATGAATATGTATCTATGCATGAATATATAAGTAGAAGTATTGCTTTGATGGGCAATATTCCAGCAATTGGGGATATGTGTATAGACTAATGTGGATATACTTATACTTATATTGATGTACGCATAGCAGTATGGTCGTTAAATTGCTTTTCATAGACATCACAATTTTGTGATGTCACAGTTTTGTGATACCTCAAAATTGCGATATCCCAAAATTCCAACATCCGCTACAGTCCTGGCGATGCTTTAAAACTTTCCAATCCGAAGCGCTTGGAATTATTTTGGTTTCGGGGGAAGTGAAGTTATTGGGGAGGAATTTTGGATTGGCCATCTGAATTAATTTGCCGATGAGCCAGGAGGAATGAATAGTTAATTCAAGGAGGAATGGAAGATTCAGGAATTCGGTTTCCTTTATGCGGAATTTGATTTTTCCAAGGAATATTTTTCTTTCATCAGTGAAAAAAGCCTTTGATTATGAAATCCGAAGTTGCGACCATCTTTCTGCAACTAATTTTTAGATCCGGAAAAATGGCCAGGAATTTCCTATTGCCCAAAGTTCTGAAATCGACAATATATTATGCGTGGCTCATAAAACTTTTGAACTACGCTATACGTGGTTCGGAGATTTCCGAGACACATATAGCGTAGTTCATAAAATTTCCGAACTACGATGGAATTCCAGGTATTTTCCTCGGGAAAAGACAGCCTGCCCTACCGCATATTCCACGTTGTTTTTTCATCGGCGCGGTAAAGACAACTTATAAGCGAAGTTCGTTTTCCGTACCCGCCATGAAGCAGGCTTTTTTCCAAGTGGAGGGATCTCCATGGGGTTTCCGGAAGCTTCCGGATTGCTGGAGGCAAATAATCCCAGTGGTTTCTGTTATCGAACGCACGGTTTTGGAACACAGGATGGCTTTTCTTTGCGGATGCCAGGCACCGCACCCCTAACCTATCCAACATCGCAATCGACCAACCCGATCGTTTGGAGGTTCCTTCGATGTCCAAATCCAAATTTTTAGATGCTAAGACCATCCATTTCTTCGAATTGGCCAGCCGACACGATTCCACTTATTGAAACTTGCGATTTCGATAGCGCTACCGTGCTCTCTTTTTTTGTCCAGTCGTCATGAAGACGGCGCAGTTGGTAGGATCTACGGTGTTTTACAAAATCTATCGCTGCCGCCTGTTCCTACCTTCCAAATGGCTATCGGATCCTCATCTTGCACTTATATTTCACAAGCTATTAATTCAAAAGGCGTTTTTAAGCGACTGGAACGATGGGATTACTCGTTCCGGCCAAATCCCAGCTTGCCCAGGAGGCGCTTGAAAATTTTCCTCTGGTCGGTTTCAGCGGTAGATGAGGAATTGTTTTTCCATATCCTCGCCAGACCGTCCCTCGCAATTCTGAACGGTCTTTTTGGATCCCTCTTTTCATCCTTTGGTAGAGGGAAATATTTGTCCGGGTCGATGAGAAGAAAGCAGTATCTCCCCCACGATTCGGAAAGGATTCTCCTCTGGTCCAGGTATGGAGAACGCAGGTAGGCGGCTTCAACCTTAGTGGATGCGATCAGGTGGTGGAGATTAAGTTCGGCGGCGGCTCTCTTGGTGTCGCCATCCATTAAGGAGCCGTTCTTGTCCCTAAATGAGTTCTCACCGACCCAACTGCGGAATGACGACCTGGCAATTCCATGGACAGTTGGAATGATTTGCTGGCCCAATGAGAGGCTTTGGGAACGGTCTGTGAAAGGAGGAAGGTTCCTCTCAATTCTTCTTTGGTTCAGCTGGCCGATAACAATTCCGACAGTGCTGGTGGAGACGTTGCGTCCGTCTTTTCTGGAGAAAACCTCGTCCCTCGGTGTTGCGGAATCCCTCATCGCCTCCAGTACTCTCAATGCGCATGAGGAAAGAGGCACGACATGGTTGCCGTTTCTATGCTGCTTCATGTGCATTGCCGGAATGGTCCAGAGTTTGTTTTCAAAGTCGACCTGGGACCAGAGAAGGCCATGGTTTTTCTTTTCAGCGATCTTGCTGCCAATCACATTTCCCAACCTTGAATTGGTGAGGATGGCAAAGAGAATAGCCAGATGGGCGGTAGCCGGGAATCCTTCATCTTCACGTCTTTCGGCTTCCTCCACCAAATCCCTGACAAATTCCGGCACGCTCTCGTAGGCTAATGCTCCAAGGTTTCTAGCTTTCATCGCGATAGCCGATTCGGATTTTCCAAGCATCATGCGTAGTGTCTTGGAATAGACCGGATTTTGCTTTTCGACTGGAATGAGATTTACCGACGGCAATTGCGCATATGAGAATACTTCACCGACGATGGTTTGCAGTCTCCTACGGTAGGTTCCTGAAAGCTTCATAAGTGGCTAGGATAGGAGCAATGAAGCCACATCGCTGACGTCTAGATCAGCCACCGCATCCTTCCCAATTGTGTCTTCTAGATACAGCGAATATTCCTGTGATGTAGTTGTCGCGCGGTACTCTGGGTATTTCCATCCATGGTTGGTCTTGGCCCAGGCAAGCCAGTCCTGGAAGACATCCGAGAATACCGTTTTCCTTGCAGCACTTTCTTTAGGAACTAGTACCGCAACTTCACGTTCCTCATGTACGGGATCCTTGCCTTGCTTGAGTTTGGCCCAGGCGTCCCTTCCCCTTCTGCGCGCCTCCTCCAGCGATACTGAAGGATATGGACCTAGCCCCATTTGCGTGTTGGTGCTCTTGGTCTGTAGGCGCAATATCCAGCTAGCGGTGCAGCCAATGCCGTTTTTTCTTGCAGTAACCAACAGAGTCAATCCAGGCACGCCGCCGACAGCATGTTTCCCTGGCGTATGGACCAAGTTTTTAACCTGACGAACTGTGAGAGCGGTGGCAATCCTTGGCATTGTCTCTTCTCCTGTAGCTAGAGCTGCTAAACGCTCCGCTACTTACCCTTAAAACCTTAAACATTCTAATTTAGAGCCTATATAGAAAAGTTTTCTAGGATTGCAGGAACGAATAAATCAACCCTTTTTAGGCTTGTAGAAAGATCTGGAAATTTGAAGAGAAGTTTTCAGAAAAAGCACATGAGGAAAAAACTTGGCTTTTTATCTGCATAAAAGCAACTAGAAAAAAGCTGGACAGAAGAAGGAAATTTTGCTTTGTCGACAGCTTCAGCGTGAGGTAAATCCATTAAATTCAACGGACTAGAATTAGTCAACTCTTGTTAATGGATGTAGGCATCGTGAAGGAATTTGGGGTTCTTGAATTGTGCGACGACTTAAGAAGTGAGGGATGGCCAGACGAGGCTAAGGACTTTACTCCTTGGCTAGCGGAACATTTATCAATGTTGGGGGAAGTAACTGACCTAGAGTTCGAAGGAAAAGCTAAGACGGAGCAGGTATTCACGACATTCAGAGCCGATATAGTGACTCATACTATAGGGAGCAACTCTAAGACAGTTGTAATTGAAAACCAACTTACTCCCTCCGACCACGACCATCTTGGCAAATTGCTTACCTATGCATCGTGTCTAGATGCTCGGATCCTGATCTGGATTGTCAAGGAGGTAGCCGATGAGCACTGCGCTGCAGTTAGATGGTTGAACGACAATACTGGTTGGGGTATTGAAATCTACTTGGTACAACTTCAGCTCTGGAGAATTGGCGATTCCAAGGTAGCACCAAAATTCGTTTTAATCGAAGGACCTTCCTGGGATCTGAAGGAAAAGCGGTTGGAGAAATTAAAAGCAGACAGCAGTCAGGAGGATCTAGTTCGCGAGTTTTGGAAGAAATTCAATGCTGAGGTTTTCTCTAGAAACAATAGATATAGATCACTTATTCCTCTTATTAGAAGAACTGAAGCCAAGAACAACTATAAGCTTCTTGGGAATTCCAACAGCAAGCGCCAGATAATGCTGTTTATAAATTGGTCGGACCAAAGCATTTCACTGCGAATGTACATCAATGGAAATAACGATTGGTTTAGACAGCTTAAAACCCAGAAAGCTACGCTTGAAGAGTTAGCTGGTACCAACAGGATCGACTGGACAGAAAATCCAAAACGGAGCCATTTTCAGATCACGAGACCAAATTCTCCATTGCAAGATACGTATCAGTGGAACACCTACATTGACTGGTTCTATCAGAAAGCCATAGCCGCCTATAACTTTGTACAGAGCCATCCTATGAAAGAAAAGAAAGAGAACCAAGAGCAGTAAATCTTGATTTCTTGGCCGTGTTCGAAGACGAACTGAGTTGTTTGAGACTAGGAGAATAGTTTTGGAACTGTCAACTTTTCAATTTAAAGAACTTCCTGCATATCAATGTATGCGTAGAAAGTTATGCATATGTTGATATGCGTTTTAATTGGCTGAGATTCTTTTCACAACTACGTAGGTGTTTGGTTACTGTAACGAGTTGGCCAGCTACTGGAATAAAGGCTTTCTGTTTCTTTTATGCGGGTAGTGAAGCTTGGCAATCAATATCTGACTATTCCTTTACTAAAAAGGCTCGGCAACGGTCGGCCTTCTTTATTCTTGCAAGCACTTTCTTTAGCAGTTTTGCACCAGGCCAACTGTACTTGTTGCGGTATTTCCTTTCTAAGGCGTCGAAACCATATTTTTCTCTGACTTTGGCTTTCCAACGCTCGATTTCCTTTGGGTCGTGGCCTTTATCGCACAGTGGCGCAACTTTGCGCAACTTTCTGGCGGCAGTGTCAAGATCTTTCTGCGCATGCCTAAAATTCCTATGCAGAGTACCAAGCCAAGCCGAAATTTTTCCGCAGCTTGAAGCCGCTAGCTCAAGAACTTGACTATTTGTTATTTCCTCTGGCTCGAAGTAGTCGCCTGAAAAAAGGCTTGGCGGAATAATCCCATAGGAATCCTTTTCCTTTTCATCGACTTCCAGAACATCTACCCAGACCTCCGAAAGCAGATCTGACATTATCCATGCTTGATTCCAGTTGCCATTTGATTTGGATTTAATGCTTTTCACGTCACTTTCCTTTTGCACTTAGTTGTCTCTATTGGAGTCATTAATCATAAAATTTAATACTCAGTTTCTGTAATCGCCTCTTTTACTGAAACAAATCAATTAAGGCTTGGCACTTTTAAAATTTAGTGGGCCACATATACCTTTAATGTAGTTCTGGGTACATATTCGAAAACTCATTAAAGCTTTGTTTTAGCTAGTTGATTGAAAACACTTTCAAATGTCGCTCTCGTTACCTAAAATCATTTTAAAGAAATGCACAAGATA
>JAJPXW010000381.1 GCA_021205255.1 Burkholderiales bacterium | reverse complement strand
ATGGAACACCTTTTGTAAACGCTTTGGGAAATATCTATTTATATATTGGGATTACTGATTTGGCTACTTTATAAATATTTAAGATACGTTGAGATCATGGTATGAACTAAATATAGCAAGTCAGTTTCTTCATAACTTCATAGATATAAAGTGAGCGTTTGATTCTCTATTAGCTACATGTTTTTCAAAATTTTTCAAAAGCTTAAATGTTGTCAAACACCATGCCTGAGCTAAACCATTCTAGAAAAGCTAGCTTCTTTCATTCTTCTCTCTTCTTTAATCTTTGATCTTTGATCTTTGTTTGGTTAAAGACTTTTTGCATGCTAATCCTTAACCTTTAAACTCCCAGAAATTAGTTGCTGCTTGAAGTTTTTTCCTCCTGAGACTGAGACTATTAGAAATGATAGGATTCCTGAGAACATTACTTGTACTTATGGTTCCCTTTCTATGCTTCCTGATTTCTAGTTGCACCGAGCGGTACGTCAATTCCAACTCGCCTACTTCTTATGTACCTCAACTGGCACCTGGTCAAGCACAGCTAACGTTCTTTTGGCCAACAGGATTAGGTGATGACGTAACAACGCTCGTTGCTTTAGCTAATAACGATGGACAGTTAAACTTGGTTGGAACGATTAGTCCAGGAGAGAGAATTGTTCAAAATTTAAACCCAGGAAAATACACCTATGTGATTGGAGGCCTTGCGGACCAATTACTAGAGGCAAGCCTAGAGGCTAATAAACATTACTACGTAAGGATAGAGGCCCAATGGATAGATTTGCTTTCAGGCTTTACTTTTGTACCAATTTCTCCTCAAATGCTTTCTTCTCATCCTGACCTGCAGATTGGCTTAATGGCCTGTTCAATTGTCGTTCCAAATGCAGATGGAGAAAACTGGTTTGCAAAAGAGTACAAATCTTTAAAAGAAAAGCTTGACCATCCTTCTCAGATTTTTGTGCTTAAGGCGACTGACGGTTTCAATGTTCCCATTGGTGGCCTTTAAATCGAGTGAGCTTAAAAGAGAGGTAAAAGAAGAGAGGAAAAGCCAAAATATGCCCGTTTAGACATTAGCAGTCAGTATTTTCAGCCTCCTCTTATCGCAAAATTTAATAAAAATCTGGCTGAGGGAAAGAGGAAAAAGAATGAATAAGCTCTACAGCAAAATCGCAATGATCTTTGTGGCTCTTGTAAGTACCATCATAATTGGTTGTTCCACTGGATATTCTCCAGATTACGATGAAGTACTGTTTCCTGCGATACCTGCGCCAGGTCAAGCCACTATCACTTTCTTTTGGCCACAAATGTCCGCCGCTACTGACACCGCACCAATAGCTATGCTTGCTTCAAATGGTGAATTAAGCTTGGCTGGGGGATTTGCTACAGGGCAAAAAGGCGTGCAGTCGGTCACTCCTGGTCTTTATTCTTTTGCGATCGGAGGAGACACTAGCATTATTCTTAAAGCCGACTTGCAGCCAAATAAATACTATTACGTCAGGATCGACCCGTTACCTTTCCAAAGCTTCCCTAACTACACTTTTGTTCCAGTGTCTGGAGAGCAGATCAGAAAGGATCCTCAATTAATTAATACCATCCTAAATTGCACTTCAGTCCTGCCCAATTTCTATGGCGAGGAATGGTTTCAGAACAATTACAAAAAGCTTGAAAACTATCTTTTCCATCCTGCCAGAGTGATTGAACTACCCACTTCCTATGGATTGGATCAACCTATTTAGGTTTTACGAAAATTTTTAGAATTTTCCGTCTTTCTGTTGTCTATCGGTATCTGGCTAAGGCTAGAAAACGATAGGTGAGGATTTTAGGAGGTATCTCTGGAAATAAGAAATGGAATTTGACTTCTACTTTGCTGGGGCTTTCAAGCCCGTATTAATCCGGGAACGCTCTATCAAGAAGAGCTCTAGACTCACAAGAGCTAGTCGTTCATTTCTTATTTGTTCCTTTCCTGCTTATTGTTTCTTAGTTTGGACATACCACGAATTTGGGTGGACGGACCACAAAATAAGATTTAGTAACGTAGACAAATTAATACAGAGGTAAAGATAGAAAGGACTACTTTCATGTTGTTCTTTACATCTTGTGCGTTAAGTCATTTACAAATAACCATATCTAGGAGGGGAAATGAGCTCTACTCTTGCGGGTAAAAAGATTCTTATTGGTATTACGGGGGCTGCCCACGCCTATCAGGCTTGTGATTTAATAAGTCTTTTAACTAAAGCAGGCGCAGAAGTCCAAGCGGTATTAACACAAAACGGAGCGCGATTCGTTAGCCCCATAACCTTGAAGGCCTTGACTGGTAAAGAGGCTCCTAGCACCATGTGGCCAACAGACTCAGACTTCGTTGTACATGTTGGTTTGTGCGCCGATAAGGACTTGATCCTGATTGCACCAGCAACAGCCAACATTATTGCCAAGGCAGCTAATGGCATATGTGACGACCTATTGTCTTCCGTTATTGTTTCTCGTCCGTGTCCTTTAATGATTGCACCTGCGATGCACTTTCTGATGTGGCTAAATCCTGCTACCCAAGCAAATGTGGAAAGACTAAAAGGCTGGGGAGTCGCATTTGCAGGTCCCGACTCAATGACAATGCCGAATGGAGAAAAGGTAACGGGTCAATTTAGAGCCCCTGCAGATCTTGTGAAAGATATCGAACGCTTTTTTGCGATTAAAGATCCAGCAGGATTAAAAGTCTAAATTTCTTACGTTCCAACACCATAGAAAAAGAGGGCGCTAGTCGTAGAATCTCGTCCTCCGAAATCTTGTTAAAAGAAAAAGCACTACAGGGCAAATTCCCTGTAGCGCCAGTTTAGGATCTTCAGGCCATCCCTTTTTAGGACCTTGGTCCCCACCTCCGGAATGGCCTAAGCCATCCCGGAGCTTAGTTCTTTGCAGGTTCAGCAGGCTTTGAATCAGCTGGTTTATTAGGTCCAATCAACGTATCGAGAGCGAACTTAGCTTCAGCGATTGCATAAATTGCACTATCAAGATGCTCTGTGTATTCCTGAAAGTCTGGATTGTCTCCATTGTTGTCGCAATAAGCTACAGCATCGCCAGTTTCAGTTATGGCTCTATCGAGAGCGGTTTGAACACGCCCAACTTCTTCTTCTCTGTTATGGAGATTCTGGAAATTCTGATCAACTTTAGGAATTACATAACCTTTGACTTTAGCAAGGATGCTACGAGGACCGGCAAGATCGGATGATGCTTTGTCCAGCTCGTCTTCAATTGCTTGCAGGGCATTTTTTGGAAGATTTTCCGTGATGCTTTGGCGTGCCTCTTCCAAACTAGTTCTTGCGGCCTGGGCTTGACCTCTTAGATAAGTTACTTCGTCATCAAAGAGTTTTTGCTTTTTCCATCTGTCCTGTGCGGCTTCTTTCGCATTTTCGCCGGTGTCGCCACCTGCGACATCTAATGCAACACCAGCTCTACGGAGACTATTTCCTGCTTTTTTAAGACGCTTCTTATAGCTATCAATATCGATTTCACCTTTATCGATTTCGCTACGCAGGTCTTTAATCAGATCATTGAGCCTATCGATTGCCTTCTGTGTCAAGTTAGAGGCTAGAGTTCTAATAGATTGGTCACTCAGATTACCTTTTGTATCTTTGATTGGCTTTTCTATTTTCTGTACTTCAGCTACGCGTTTTTCTTCTGCTTCTTCGTCTTTAGCCATTTCGTCAATCACAGGCGCATCAGTAGTTTTGTTTTTAGGGTCGTTCATACTCATTCAAAACTCCAATTTAAACTATACGAGGTTACTATCCAGCGATGATTTTTAGTCCCGAAGATTGCAGGTGGGAACAAAGACCAAAGTTATAAAATGCCGGAGCGCCTCAGTTTTGTCTCAGCTAAAAGTAATAGCTGACCGCCACTAAGGTTTTCCTTTTTCTGCATTTCGCAAAACAAAGAATTCATCCCCGTCAAGTGTTAAGACAGTAACAAAACGAATTCGAAACTTTCCAGACGATGGAATTTTCCGAATCCTTAAATCAGCCATAATTATGCTTAAACGTAAAAAATCGACTAAATGAATGCCCTCAATGTGGGAAGAAAGTTATACAAAGCCAGTTAAATTAATCGATGTATTAAATTTAACTATTGGTTGAGATTTCCAATTCCGTCAAGACTTGACATCTTCTGTTAATTGCCAGCGAGGTTTGATAGAAAAGCCAGCAGGTGCCATGAAGTCTTTTAGATGATCGAGATGGAAGGCGGCAGCCGCTGCAATCATTGCGCCGTTATCTGTACAGAGCCGGGAGGGTGGAAAGTAAATCTCACAATTCCTCTTCTTGCACATCTTGGTTAAAGCTTCACGCAACTGTGAATTAGCGCTAACGCCACCGGCAACAACGAGAGCCTTTGCGCCAGTTTGCTTAAGCGCTTTTTCCGTTTTATGGACTAGTACAAAAGCCCGGGCAAGATCATATTTGATTTGTTCAGTAATGGGCTTTGGTGCTTTGTGATAAACGTTTACCACTGCAGTCTTCAGGCCTGAAAAACTAAAGTCCAAGTTTCCTGAATTTAGGAGGGGACGAGGTAGGACTATCTTACCAGGCGTACCTTTTTCCGCGAATTTAGAAATGATAGGACCGCCTGGATAAGCTTCCCCGAGGATCTGGGCTGTTTTATCAAAAGCTTCGCCCGCCGCATCGTCCAATGTTTCACCTAATAGTTCATAGTCTCTAGGTGCCTTGACGTAGAGAAGCTGAGTATGGCCTCCGGAAACCAACAATGCTACAAAAGGGAATTTTGGTGGGTGGCCGGATAAAAGACAGGAAAGCAAGTGGCCTTCCATATGATGGATACCAATCACTGGAATGCCTAAAGCGGCACCAACTGCGTAGGCTACTGAAGTTCCTACTAGAAGAGCACCAGCTAGTCCAGGACCTTCTGTAACGGCAACCGCATCAATGTCTTTTCTAGAGACTCCAGCTCTTTTAATAATGTCGTCAATTAATGGAATAATCCTTCTAATGTGATCTCTACTTGCAAGTTCAGGTACTACACCTCCGTATAGGCGGTGCATATCAACTTGAGAATGCAGGTCATCGGCTAAAAGTCCTTTTTCAGAGTCGAATAGGGCAACTCCCGTTTCATCGCAACTAGTTTCTATTCCAAGAATTAGCATCTTTCCATCCAATAAGAACATGGAATTGTAATTGGAGACGTTGTCATGGGGGTATTTTGCTATAGGTTCATAACAGGAAAGCAATGAACAAAATTAAGAATTCCTTTTTTAAAATCAATTATTATCCATCAAAT
>JAJPXW010000072.1 GCA_021205255.1 Burkholderiales bacterium | reverse complement strand
GTATGAAGGAGGGCTAAAAGAATATTTACTAGAGCAAGTGGGCCAGGAGCCAGTGACTATCCCATTTGAAGCTGAAGGGTTTGCTGCAGAAGGAGATCCGAATTTTGATCCGGGAGAGGGAGCCAAGTGGGCTGTACTTTGGCAAGCAGAAGGACCGCTAGTTCGGGAAAGCTACGTAAACCTTATACCTACGCCACTTGGTGGAACTCATGAAGCTGGTTTACGGGAAGGAATTTTCCAAGCGCTTAAAAATTTCATAGAAGCGCAAGGCTTGGCTCCAAAAGGAGTAAAGCTGATAACCGATGATATTTTTGCCCGTGCGAGCTTTATTCTCAATGCAAAGATTCTTGATCCACAATTTCAAGGTCAGGTAAAGGAAAAATTAATTAGCCGTGACGCTATGAGACTAGTTTCAGCCTTCACTAAGCCGCAAATGGAGTTTTGGCTTAATAGCAATGTTGAAGCTGGTAAGAAAATCGCCGAGCTTGTTATCAGGCAAGCGCAGGCTCGTCAAAAATCGACTGTTAAAGTTGAAAAGCGCAAAGGATCGTCAGTTGCAGTACTGCCTGGAAAACTGACTGATTGCACGAGCGAGGATACTCTAAGAAACGAGCTCTTCCTAGTCGAAGGAGATTCGGCTGGAGGTTCAGCTAAAAAGGCAAGAAATAAGGAATTCCAGGCCATTCTTCCACTTCGTGGAAAAGTCCTCAATACTTGGGAAGTAGATAAAGGCGTACTTTTTGGTAATAAGGAAATTCACGACATTTCCGTAGCTATTGGCGTTGATCCCCACGGTCCAGATGACAATCCAGATTTAAGCGGGCTTCGTTACGGCAAAATTTGCATCATGGCCGACGCCGATGTTGACGGTGCCCATATAGAAGTTCTACTGCTCACGCTCTTTTATAGACACTTCCCTAAGCTTATTAACACTGGGCACGTATTTGTTGCCATGTCGCCACTATTTAAAGTCGATGTACCAAAATACGGGAAACGGCCGGAAAGACGTTTTTACTGTCTAGATGAGGACGAACTTAACAAGACTCTGGAGAAGCTAGCAAAGGAAAAAATACCCCAAGACAAACTTGAGGTTTCTAGATGCAAGGGGTTGGGAGAACTGAATTCGGAAGAACTCGAAGAAACAACTCTAAAACCTGAAACTCGAAGACTATTACCAGTGAAGCTTGGTAAAGTTGATAGGACCATGACTACAAATGCGATGAATATCTTGATGGCTAAGAAAGAATCGGATGTTAGAAGACGCTGGATTGAACGTCATGGAGACCAGTTTGAACCAGACATTTAAAACGTAAAGGTGGGAAATGGCAGGTAAAAAGAAAGATTCAGATCAAGGTTCTCTTTTTCCGGAAACTAATGATCTTAACGAAGCGAAGTCCTCATCGCCTGCCAAAGAATCCCAAAGTTCGGATAAGGCCACAGGGGAAACCACAGAGGAAAGTAAAAATACTGATGAAACCAGCCTGACGGCTTCAACAGAAACTCCCCCTGGATTCGAGATTCATGAAACCGTAAATCCCGAAGAAAATTCGACTGTAATTGAGATTGAAGCAGAACCTCCTATAGAAGAGGCTCCTGTAGATCCCACAGATATTGTTGAGCAAGCCCTAGTTGCTGAGGAAGACAAGGCCGATGAGCTTACCCTTGCTTATTTTGCAAGTAGATCTTTTCTTGAATATGCCATTAGCGTAGTGAAAGGTAGAGCTTTACCTGAAGTGTCCGATGGTCAAAAACCAGTACAAAGAAGAATCCTCTACGCAATGAAAAGGATGGGTCTGTCCTACGATTCCAAGCAAGTTAAAAGCGCAAGAATTGTTGGCGATGTGCTTGGTAAGTACCATCCACATGGAGATGCGGCTGCCTATGACGCCATGGTGAGAATGGCGCAGGACTTTACTTTGAGATATCCACTAGTGGACGGCCAAGGAAATTTTGGTTCAGCTGACGGCGATGGTGCTGCCCACATGCGATATACGGAAGCCCGGCTCAGTAAGTATGCTGATCTCCTCCTTGATGAACTTGATGCCGGATCAACCACTTTTGTTCCAAATTATGACGGTGCTTTTAAAGAACCAGTCCTGCTCCCAGCCCGACTGCCATTTTTATTGCTAAATGGTTCAACAGGCATTGCTGTGGGTATGGCTACGGAAATTCCTTCGCACAATATGAAGGAAGTGGCCGATGCGGCTGTCCTTTTAATTAAAAATCCTAATGCCACCCTCGATGACATTTTGAAAGTCATGCCGGCGCCCGATTTTCCTGGAGGCGGACAAATTACTGCGTCTCCAAATGAAATTAGAGAGGCTTATTCAACGGGATACGGCTCTATAACTATGAGAGCTCGTTATAAGTATGAGGAATTGGCAAGAGGGCAATGGCAACTCGTAGTCAATGAATTGCCGGCAAAAATTGGGGCTCAGCAAGTTCTTTCGGAAATAGATACGCTGACAAATCCAAAACCGCCATCAGGTAAAAAGACGCTGACTGCTAAGCAACAGACGGAAAAAGCCTTAATGCTTAGTTTCTTAGATTCAGTGCGCGACGAATCCGATAAAAACAATCCCGTGAGACTGGTCTTTGAACCGAAAAGTAAAAGTGTCAATCGAGATGAGTTCTTAGCGTTGCTGCTCTCAAAGACAAGCCTTGACACTAGTGTCAAATTTAATTCCGTAGCTATCGGTATAGATGGAAAGCCAAGGCAAAAGGGCATTATTGAGATTCTTTCCGAGTGGATTACATTCCGTATCCGTACTGTAACCAAGAGATTGGAAACACGATTGGGGATTCTTCGGGATCGTATCCATGTGCTAGAAGGCCGGCTTCTCATCATTCTTAATATTGACGATGTTATCCATCTGATTCGTGAAGCGAACGATCCAAAGGCCGAACTGATAAAAAGATATGCACTTACTGACGAACAGGCAGAGGACATACTGGAATTAAAACTTCGCCAATTAGCCAATCTTGATGAAATAAAGCTTCAAAAGGAAATTAATAAGTTAAAGAACGAGGAGCAGAACCTCACTTCAATATTGGAAAACGAGTCGAAGCTCAGGAAACTGTTAATTACCGAAATTAAAGCCGATGCGAAGAAATATGGAGACGAAAGAAGGACTTTAGTTCAAGAAGCAGAAAATGCCATAGTTGCTCAGAAAGTTATTGACGAGCCAATGACCGTCATTATTAGTGAAAAAGGTTTTGTTCGGGCAAGAAGCGGCCATGGAGCAGATCTTTCGCTCATTAGTTTTAAATTAGGCGACTCCTTGCAATCTGCTTTCGAATGTCGTTCAACAGACGAGCTCGTTATCCTTTCTGCTAGTGGGCGAGCTTATTCAGTACCGGTTTCCGAGTTGCCTAGCGGTAAAGGAAACGGTATTCATATCAACTCATTTATCCAATTGCAGCCTGGCGACAGCCCTAAGGGCTACTTTGCGGGCACTTCAAATACCAACCTACTTATTGCTTCATCGGAAGGTTTTGGATTTGTCTGTACGGCTGAAGACCTCTATAGCCGCAGCAAAGTTGGAAAGACTTTCTTCACTGTCGGAGAGGGTTATGAGACGTTGCCCATTCGTCCCTTTACTCCTTTACATTGCTGGGTCGCTGTTCTATCAAATAAGGGAAGACTACTGACTTTTGGAATTGAGGAAGTAAGGGCGCTGAGTAAAGGCGGTAAAGGCGTGGAGCTCATGCTAATGGACACGGCCGCAGGTGAAAAAATGGTTGCAGCTAGACCAATTACGCCAAACGGGGTTGTGGTTCAAGGTATCGGTCGAGGCGATAAGGTTCAGGAGAAAGTTATTGGTCCAAATTTGATTGAAAGCTATCGTGGGCGTCGTCGTAGAAAGGGTGCTTTTGTTTCCGCCAGCTGGCAATTTACTGATCTATTACAAAGTAAGATGGATGAAAAGGCCGAGGAGAAAAAAGCTGCGGTTGAAGCAAAAATCAACGCTCCAGGTCTTACTCCGGAAGAAATCAAGCGTCTTCTTGAAGATGGAGTAGATCCTTCTGAGAAAGACGACGAGGACGATCCAAGTCTTTTCTAAATAAAGATTGATTAGGCTGAAGAGGTTAGGCCTTGGGAACTAAGTTTGATAAGGATTTAATCGCAGTAGGGTATCTAGATTCTGATCAAAGAAAGTAGATAACGACCATACGAAAATTGCAGTCGGTTTGGATTGATATAATACTTTGATTTACAAAGGAAAAAGCTATGCAATCTATGCATTTAGGCTGCAGAACAAAATTGCGGTAGATTCTTGAAAATGGAAGGGATCCTTTGAAGAAAGATTAGGAGCCAAGCTTTTCTTAATAAAAGCGCCAAAACTAGCACTAAAGCCCAAGCAAAGGTGACTTAGGAAGGGAAGAAAAATTAACAAGTAAGGCGGTGTTACATTTTATTACAAATTTGCCATCACATTTCTTGAAGATAATTGATAATCATTCTCATTTAGGAGTAAAGTTACGTTTATCGAATCGATGGACACGATTCAACTCCTTGAAAAGGCTCATGCCTCTTGGGTAGTAAATGGGGATTTAGTCGATTTACAGCTCGACATTTTTGACCGGTGACTTAAAGCCTAAAACTAAGTCACCGGCTTTTTCTTTCCAGACCCTACTAGCCCGAGGTTCTTTCAATTTGACTAATAAGCAGTGGTCTCTTAGAAGCCGAACTCTCGAACTTAGTACCCATGGCTTTAACATAGATTACCATAGCTTCACAACTAGACTGCTGTCCACCAAAAAGCCAACATATTACCGTAGGTTCCCTAGATGGCTTTTCCTTGGATCCCGCTTGAACTTGTATGCGTAATAGAGATGAACAATAGGGATTTTTGTTGAAAGTTCTGGGTTGGCGAAAAAGAAAGATCTGTCGTCTCCATAGTACCCATTACTTGAGTGGGTACTATGGTGCTAGAAGGATGGTCTAAATTTGATCCTTATCGATTGAAAAATAAAGACTTTTATAGATTTTCCAGCCGTGGGTATTAGGATTGTGGAAATTTTGGTTAGAACAAAAGTTTTTGGTTTCAACTTCGGGCTATAAAAGGCTTATAACAACTCGAAATAATCGTCTTTATTTCTAAGTATTGAAATGGACTGGGATTTCGTTCTTGGACCACAAAATTACAAGCCTTTTTCTTCGTGATTTCGATATTCAATATCTTCTTTATTACTTAGGAACACCCGTTTTAGCCGATCAAGAGGGTCTTATAGTAAATGTCTTATCAAAGGCTAGCCAGGGAGAACCATAAATTCCATACTTAAGCT
>JAJPXW010000247.1 GCA_021205255.1 Burkholderiales bacterium | reverse complement strand
AATGAATTCTCTCTCGTTAATGCTCTGGGCGCTTCTAACGGAGAAATTTTATGCAACCTCGAAGCAAATCGGTCTCCAGGAATGGAGAGCAAACCTGGCTGGCTCACTACTGGTCGAGAGGCAGTATTTGGCGGTCTAACTTCTGAACTAGAAGACGACCTTCTCGATGAGAATGAGGATATAGCTCATCTAAGCCGAAATAACAAAATACTAATAAAGTGCATTAGAAATAAAAGAGAGGAATTCTTTAGGCTCCTTTCTCAATATCCAAGGGATCGGATAGCTGTCATTCTCGGAACAAGCACCTCTGGTTCAGACGAGGCTGATCACTACCTATCGGGAAGACCACAAAGTTTCAATTTCAATTCCTATGCACAGGAACTGGGAGATCCTGCTCGCTACGTATCAAAAAGGCTAAATTTAAAAGGACCATCCTACACGGTAAGTACTGCATGCACATCGACTTCAGCAGCCTTTTGCATTGCACATCGACTTATCGAATCCGACATAGTAGATGCTGCAATTACTGGTGGTGCAGATACTTTTGCCAGAATGACGATCAACGGTTTTGATTCCCTTGGCTTACTTTCTTCCAAAACTTGCCGTCCTTTTGCAAGAAATAGAAAAGGACTGACAATTGGGGAAGGAGGAGGTCTCTTCTTTCTTTCCAAAAAAGAATCTGGGATTGCATTTCTAGGCTATGGTGAAACAACGGATGGTTACCACATGACAGCCCCAGATCCGACTGGTTCTGGCTTAGCTCTAGCTATGGAACAGGCCTTGAAAATGGCCAACTTAAAAGCCTCAGAAATCACTTATCTTAATTTGCATGGAACTGCGACCCCGCTGAACGATGCTAGTGAAGCAAAAGCCGCAAAACAAGTATTCGGTTCTGTACCTGCTTCCTCTACTAAAAACCTAACTGGCCATAACTTGGGTTCTTGTGGGGCGACTGAAGCTGGGCTGTTATGTCTACTGCTTTCTTCAACCAATTTGAAGATGCCCGCCCAATCTGAAGAATCAGATTATTTTGATCCCTCAATTCCGGAATTTGGCCTCTTAAAGCAAAGTACTATTTTGGATAAAGGACCTATGATGTCCAACAATGTAGCGTTTGGTGGCAACAATGTTTCTTTGATATTGGGACCATCTTAATGGCAGCGTTTGAGAGTCCAGAATTCTATGTGCCACATCGTCCGCCCATCCTGCTAATTGAATCTGTATCTAATATCACTAACAACTTAGTTGTATGTACGACAAGAACTGGACAAGATAGTCCATTAGCCCCTTTTTCAGATAAGAATGGACGAATTCCTGCTTCGTTTTTGATGGAAATAATGGCACAAACTGTCGCAGTATGGGCAGGTCAAGAGCGAAAGGTTAGGGAGTTTCAAAGTTCCATCGAAGAGGAATCTGGTATTGGTCTGCTCCTAAGTGTTAGAGCATTGAAGTTCTTTGTAAAAGAACTTCAACCCGATCTGTCTTTAAAAGTAGAGATGCATAAACAAATGCAAGATGGAAACGTTGCTTCTTTTGAGGGCGTTGTAAAAAATGGAGATTTTGTCCTTTCTAGCGGAAAAATTACAGCCTTCTCCCCTTCTATAAGTCAGCTACAAGAAGTTTTCGAGAAGAAACATGGTTAAAAGGGTATTAATAACTGGTGCTAGCCGTGGTATCGGAAAAGCATGCGCTCAGATGCTAAGTCACGACAATTGGAAAGTAACAGTCTGTGCATCCCAGCAGTCTCCTGAACTTGACTCTCTAATAGAAGAATTATCTAGGAGTAATGCATTTTCCAGTGCATTAGTTTTTGACATTGCTGATCCAACGGCAAGCAGAGAGAGCATTGAGAAGGATATTGATAAAAATGGAGCTTATTGGGCAGTAATCAGTAATGCAGGAATCATTCGGGATGGCGCTTTTCCTGCATTGTCCTTAAAGGCCTGGAATGATGTCATCAATGTCGATCTCAACGGCTTTTTCAATGTAGTTCAACCTTGCGTTATGCCAATGATCTCGTTGAGATCCGGAGGCCGTATCCTAGCGATATCCTCCGTATCTGGCATTATGGGCAACAGAGGACAAGTCAATTACAGTGCTGCAAAAGCTGGTCTTATTGGTGCAACAAAAGCTCTTGCTGTAGAACTTGGGAAAAGGGCAATAACAGTAAACTGCATTGCTCCTGGCTTCATTGACACTGAGATGACAAAACTTGATGAAAGGGTTGAAAAGTCAGCTATGGATCTAATTCCTTTAAGGAGAAAGGGTAAACCCGAAGAAGTTGCATCTTTAGTTAGATTCTTGCTTAGCGACGAGGCTTCGTATATCACTCGTCAAGTTATCAGCATCAATGGAGGTATGGTATGAATGAAAGACGAGTAGTAGTTACTGGTGCCGGAGGAATTACAGCGCTTGGGAATTCATGGGATGAAATTTTCGAAAATCTCAAAAAAGGAAAGAACGCTGTTAAATACATGCCTGAATGGGAAAAGTACCAGGGCCTCAATTCTAGATTAGCAGCTCCAATAGAAAATTTCACACTTCCGCCTCACTATACCCGCAAGAAGACCAGAGGAATGGGAAGAGTATCTCTCTTGGCAACTCGGTCTACAGAATTAGCTCTTGAAAATGCTGGACTAATTGGCAATCCCGATATTTCAAATGGAAAGACAGGCATTGCTTTTGGATCTTGCACTGGAAGTGTGGACCCTACAGTAGATTTTGGAGCAATGCTGATCCAAAATACGACCAATCAGATAACTGGTACCACCTACGTAAAAATGATGCCTCACACGGCAGCTGTAAATACAGCAATATTTTTTGGCGTAAAAGGAAGAGTAATTACCACTTCTTCTGCATGTACTTCTGGTAGCCAAGCAATTGGCTATTCCTATGAGGCAATCAAACATGGATACCAAGATCTAATGATTGCAGGTGGCGGAGAGGAACTGTCCCCTGCTGAAGTGGCCGTCTTCGACACGCTTTTTGCTACCAGTACTTCTAATGATGCTCCGAAAACAACGCCAAGACCTTTTGACAAAAACAGAGATGGTTTAGTAATAGGTGAAGGCGCTTCTGTTCTTATATTGGAAGAGTTGGAGCACGCTCGGGAAAGAGGTGCACCAATCTTGGCTGAAGTCATTGGCTTTAGCACGAATTGTGATGCGGCCCACATCACTCAACCAAGTCAGGAAACGATTCGCATTTGCATACAAAACTCCCTTAAAGATGCAAAAATTCCTGCCACTGAAATTGGATACATCAATGCCCATGGAACGGCTACGCAAAGGGGAGATATTGCTGAAACAATTGCAACTTCAGAAATCTTCGGTAACCATGTTCCGATATCGTCTCTGAAAAGCTATTATGGTCATACTCTTGGAGCATGTGGCGCCCTTGAGGCGTGGCTAACCATTCAAATGATGAATTCAGATTGGTTTTCTCCAACCATTAATCTTAAGGAGCTTGACTCCGAATGTGGAGAACTGGATTTCATCATTGGAGAAGGCAAAAAGTTATCTACTGAGGTGGTAATGACGAACAATTTTGCTTTCGGTGGCATAAACACATCGTTAATCTTTAAAAGATTTGATGCTTAGTCTGGCTTCTTAATAGCAAAACTTACCCGTTAAGAGATGACAAAAGTAAGGCCTTACCTCATTTAAGCTAACGATTTGGTCTAAATTTTCATTGGCCAGCCTAGAAATGGACTACGATTAGTGACATTAAAGAGAGGGACCTGAAAAGTGTTGACGGATGTATTTATTAAAATTTTGGTGATAAGACGCTTCTTGAGATTCAAGCACTACATTAAGACAAAAGATTTGGAATTAGTGCCATTGGGTGAAATAAATACAGAAAAGCTAGGCCTCCTTAGCCATATTACCCGGTTGTTTTCCTAAGAAAGTAAAGGCAACTGTCCTAAAGGGCATCGGAAGGAGGGAATATAGTCGGTCTCCAACACAAAGTTACCTTTACTTCAAAAATTCGTCTTAAATCCAAGAATTGCCATATCTACTTACTTTGGCACTGAAGACTCTTTTTAGTACGTACTCGACCATTTCAGAAGTCATCAAATTAGGTGGAATTTTAGAAAGTACATAAGGATCAGCTTTAAGAGCATCAAAGCACAGCTTTTCGGTTAAACACTGTTTAGGGACATAAGAGAGAGCCCAACCATTAGCTTTAACAGCCATCTTGCAAAGACTAAGAGACTTTTTAGGTACAAATTCAAGAGCCAGTGGTGAATTTGAAATTGCTTTTCGACAAAGATCAGACTTCCTAAACTTCAAAGGTACATACTCAAGAGCCAAGCCAAACTTTTCGATTACAGACTCGCAAAGTTCCTGAGTTAGGATCTCTTGTGGAGCAATTTTCAATATTGATCCTTCCTTCATGACGGCTATACGACACAAAGCATCGAATGGGAGGTGCTCTGGCACGTAGTTAACAAACTTTCCATTCAAACTTATTGCTAATTCAAAAAATTTGTACACTTGCAAGTTGGAAGGGATTAAGTTCATTATTTTGCTAATCTCGTCTTCACTCAGAGATCGGTTTTTAACTTCGGAAGGATTTTTTTCGACCCGGCCAGTTCCGAAAAGCGCAAGTACAACTAATTCTGGTGAGATCCAACATTCAGGGATCATTGAGAGGCATGTGGAATCGGAATATACAATCCGATCGCAGAATTCTTTTGACTTCAAGTTTTCAGGCACAAACTCAAAAGCATATTTAGTATTTGCTATAGCTAGACTGCAGAGTTCTGGTGTCTTTAACTTTCCCGGCACTGCCTCTAGACTCATGCCATTTTGTTTGACAGCAAGAGTGCATAGCTCTCGAGTTTTTAACTCCTCTTTGAAAAAACGCAATGTAGTACCAGATCTTTTTACCGCTAATGTGCGAAGCTCTTCTGTTAAAAGATTCTCAGGAACAAATTCAATAGATTCTGCAGATCTTATGACAGCCCGTCTACAAAGTTCGGGAGTTTTCATATGCTCAGGTACATGTTTAAGGCACATTCCTTTTTCTTGTACAGCTAGCTTGCAAATTTCTGCTGTCTTTAGAAACTCAGGAACATATTCCAAAGCCTCTGGATTCCTTGTAACAGCTAGATAACAGAGTTCTTTCGTTTTTTTGGGCTCTGCTACGTACTGCAATTCCTCCCCTCTCCTAGAAATAGATAAATAGCAAAGTTCTGGAGTCTGCAAATTTACAGGCACGCTTGATAAAGTTGAGCAGCGGGATTCAGGCGCTAACTGACAAAGTTCCGGAGAAATCATCTCTGAGGG
>JAJPXW010000022.1:5040-5339 GCA_021205255.1 Burkholderiales bacterium | reverse complement strand
GATAACAATTAACGTCTCAATACCTCTGCTGACGGCAACGTTAATTAAGTTCGGTGGCGTAGTTGCCCACAACCGAGCTCCCCTACCCTTATCACCAGTTCTAGAACCGAGTACTAAAACCATAATGCTCGCTTGCTGGCCCTGCATGGTATGGACAGTCCCGATCTTCGTGATATGGAAAAATTCGTTCTTTTTTGAAAGCTGGGCGAATCTCAGCATTTCGTTGATTTGATTGACCTGCGCTCTGAAAGGAGAACAAAGCATGATGGTTTTTGGCTTCCTGTCTCCAGTTTGAGGAA
>JAJPXW010000022.1:2026-5030 GCA_021205255.1 Burkholderiales bacterium | reverse complement strand
GCTTTAGATAGGTATAAATATAGGCGAGAACCTTAGCTACCGCCTCAGTCTCGTCATCAACTCCATTTCCACTTGAAGGCTCTTTCGGAACAACGTTAAACCAGAAACTAGGAATGAAGTCTTTTTGTCTATCCTTATTTTTCAACTCATCGGCCTGGATCATTTGGCCGCTGTATGAGATCTCATTGGAGATATTGAACATAGGGGAAAAGCAGCGGCGGTGCACTCTTAAAGGAAATCCTGTCCAGACACCTTCGTTCGGTTTTCCAATCCAAGCGCCGTAGACTTGCGTTCCATCGCAAAGCGTCTGCAAGCTGACATTGTGCGGTGACCACTTTTCAAGCTCCGCATTGCGATGGGCTAGCATTTCAGTAATCATCATCGGCAATGGCATTACTGGTTCCAATTGCTTAGGGTCTCCCATCACAATAAAGCGCTTGGCTTTCTGCATGAGCAAAACGGCAGCCTGTGGAGAGACTTGGGAAGCTTCATCGACTATGACCCAAGGAATAGTACTTTTTGAAAATTTAGTAAATCGATATGGAGAGGAGGCAAAAGTAGTCGATATGACCGGAATAAAAAATGCGAAAGTTTCGAGATAGCGCTCTATATGCGAAGTCGGCTCATATTTCGCCAACGTAATAAACGCGCTTTTTAATGCTGGAACAAACCTATCTGAATGAACAAGAAGTGTTAATTTATGCAACCGCAATGCGCTTAGGAAAAGCTCCGTTCTCTTCTGATCCAGGCTAGAGTCGGTATAGAGGGGTTCGAGATGACTGCGTATATTCCTTTTATCGCTGAAATTGAATTTCAACTTCTCAATGTCAAGTTCAGGCTCAGAGACATCGAACTTCTTATTTTTCTTTTTCTTCTCGTGATGGATAGAGGCCGCTTCCACTTCCTCGTCAAAGAGTCTTTCGGATTTCCTGAGAGCGCTTCTAACTTCTTCGTGAAGCCGGAGAAAACGAATTTTTTCGTCTTCCCACTTAGCCACTAATGTCTGGAAGCCGCCTTCTTTTTCGGTCTCTTCATCAAAAATAACACGTAGCTTTGACTTCTTGGTCTCATTGCCTTCCTTATCGAGAGCCATGCCGAACAGAATTGAATACACGGCGTTCCAGTTTGCAGCCCGGCCAAGCGCAACTGATATCAGACCCCAGGCATTTCCGTCATTCAGAAGTTGTTTAGCTACAGTGCCGAAATAATCCGCTTCTTCCTTGGACTTATTCTCATATCCATACTGCAGGGGGAATTCCTTAGTTATGTTCTCTACTGCCCTATTGGTATGGGAAGCCACTATGACGGCACTATCGGCCGCATACTGTTTTTTAAGTACCCTAACCTCTCCGTAGTAACCATCAGAGAGATGGTCAAAGAGCTCCGCCTTCCGTATATCTTCGATTTGGGCTAAAGCGACGGCCCGGTCAACTACAAGGTCGGCTATCAATTCTCGCAGAAGCGTTGTTTTGCCTGTTCCAGGTGGTCCATTAATAGCCATAATCGGATTGCCACTATCGGTCTGGCGCATTCTCGAAACAGCTAGTTGCTGCAGGCACGCTAGGCGATGGTCGAGTGGTGCCGGCCACCTTCCAAGATTAAAGGCCGCTGGATTCACTATCTCATAGAGATTGGCCGGTACCGAGAGAATATCCTTCTTATTTGGCTGATCGCAAGCTGTTGTAAAGAAAGTCTTCAAAGTCTCGCTTAGCAACTTATTAGGATTACCTTCTCGTAAAGTGTCCTCCATACCCTTAAGAACAGTAACGTAAGGCGAGTTGAAGAAATCATCGAAGACTTGCCGTGGCGACTTTTGACCGTTTTGCACAACCCATACGGCATTGTTCGAGGGGATCCCCGACATGTCGGAAATATATTTGCAGACGGCATCGATGAATTCGGAGGTTACTCTTAGTTCGTCCTGGGAACGTAAGTCCTTAAGAAGCCGAAAGCCCTCCTTCATCCTTCCGTAGAGAATGTCATAGACCACATGGTTCCTGTCTTTCGGCCCAAGATCTTCAATTGCTGCCGTCGACCGGTGCAACTTCTCATGGCAATATCCAACAAACTGATCAATAAGGTCTGCTTTAGTAGCATCGACGTTTGGCAGCTGCTTTCCATAGGTTTCATCCATTTGTTTTTGGATGAGCCAGCACAAGGCGTAGGATGGATTGAAAGTCCAGTCGGCGACTTTTCCAAAATGATTCACTTTGAAGCTAGCGAGACACATCTTTCCTTTAGTGGCGGTCTCAGAAAACCTCATGTCGAATTCAAAGCTATCGAGCTCCCTATTTTCTTTTCTTAGGATCTCAACTACCTTTTTAATATAGTCGTCTGTCTGTATAACTCCAAGACAAACCGTAAAGACATTCATGCGGTCAGTCCTGTCAAAACCGACTGGAGTTGAGTGAATTAATGCATCAAAAGCTTTTGAGCCACCGGGCTGGAAAGTATCCCATCTAAAAACACGGCCCGTGTCGGCCTTGGGATTTTTGGAAGTGCGAGGAACAAGGATTTCTTCTCTAATTTCAAAAGGAGTAAGTATTTCTACCTCTCGCCAAAATTCGAGAATGTCACAAATCTCTTTTGAATTTAAATCCATTGCCCTTCCATAACTGATTTGATAATTTTACATATATTGATTAATACTGTCGTCAGTCATAGCAGGCGAATTTTAAAAATAAATCCTTCCAATCTTTTTAAATTAAATTAGTTGCGTTTTTCAGGGCTAAATATAAGCAGTCAAGCATTTTTCTAAAACTTATCTAGCTCCCAAAATAGGCTCTCTTTTGCTCTTCATTTCAAAACCTTTATAAGCCTCTATTTTCTACCGCTTTCATGTTAGCTATAACATCGTTATTTAGTGATAACCCTATGTTTTTTTAAGATTTTCCCTTTAGCCAATCTTATGTTTAAAATCCTCCCGCTATTCAAAAGGAGAAGTATTGGCATCTACTTGCTATTGCTAAATCCGAATTCGCTTTCTAATCCAATAATGGAGATT
>JAJPXW010000022.1:0-2016 GCA_021205255.1 Burkholderiales bacterium | reverse complement strand
ATTGAGGCTTTTCCAATTCCATAAGGAGATTAAATGACAACTTTTCGCACAGAACATGACTCAATGGGAAACATCCAAGTTGATGATTCCAAGTATTGGGGTGCCCAGACTGAACGTAGCCTAGAAAACTTCCCAATCGGTATCGAAAAGATGCCAGAACCTATTATTCACGCATTCCTTCTTTTGAAGAAAGCAACGGCAATGGCAAACTTAAGCTTCGGCAAGTTGGATGCCAAACGCGAACAGGCTATTGTCCAAGCATGTGATGAATTCCTAGCTGGCAAATATCCAGGCAACTTCCCACTTGCTGTATGGCAGACAGGCTCTGGTACCCAGTCGAACATGAATACCAACGAGGTTATTGCAAATCGTGCAACAGAAATCCTCAATGGAGACTTCAGACATAAGGATCAGCTAACTAAGGACCAGCTCGTTCACCCAAATGATCAGGTGAACATGTCCCAGTCCTCTAACGATACTTTCCCGACTGCTCTCCATATCGCCGCCGTTTTGGAAGTTACTACTAAACTACTTCCAGCAATTGATCATCTCAATAAAGCCATCACTGCAAAATCTCAGGCATTCATGGACTTGATCAAGAGTGGCCGTACCCATTTGCAGGATGCAACACCAATTACTCTCGGTCAGGAATTCAGTGGCTATGCTTCCATGCTTGACCATAGCAAAGCTCAAATTGAAGCCGCTGTGAATTTCTGCAGAGAATTGGCTATTGGCGGAACAGCAGTTGGAACTGGAATCAATGCTCCTAAAGGTTTTGGTGAAAAAGTTTGCCAAGAACTAACCGAGATGACGGGTTGCAAATTCAATAGCGCCCCAAACAAATTCCACTCCTTAACTTCTAAGGATGCAATCGTTTTCCTAGAGGGAGCACTGAAAGCCCTAGCCGTTGACTTAATGAAGATGGCCAACGACATTAGATGGTTGGCTTCCGGTCCAAGATGCGGGCTTGGCGAAATCAACTTGCCAGCCAATGAGCCCGGTTCCTCGATCATGCCAGGAAAAGTTAACCCAACTCAGTGCGAAGCAGTCACCATGGTTGCCGTTCAAGTAATGGCAAATGACGTCGCTGTTGGTATCGCCGCTTCTCAGGGCAACTTCGAACTCAACGTCTACATGCCTGTTGCGGCCTACAACTTACTACAGAGCATCAGGCTTTTGACCGATGTCCAAATTTCGTTCACTGACCGCTGCGTTTCCGGTATTACAGCTAATCCGGACAAACTAGCAGAATACATGGGCAAGTCCTTAATGCTAGTTACCGCTTTGTCACCGGTCATTGGGTACGAGAATGCGGCAAAGGTTGCCAAGGTAGCTCACGAAACTGGCGAGTCACTTAAAGACACCTGCATTAAGCTTGGCTTCTGCACAGCTGACCAGTTTGATAGAGTTGTAGATCCGAAGAAGATGATTCATCCGCAATAATCATTTTCCGGATTCAGCGTTAAATACTAGGAGGAGCCTTCGGCTCCTTTTCATTTCCCTAACTTTTACAGCTCTAGACCTCCCCTATAAATAAGTTTTTGGCAGTCTGGTTCAGCTAACCTTCAAAGATGCTCAAATGAAATGAGTAATTATTTTATCAACAGCGGAGTAACAAACAGTTACAATTCATATAGACGATAATGATAATTGTTATCATCTATGGCTATACTGTCTGCATTGGGATTTGTATTAGACATCCAGCTCACTTTCCTAATGCAACTGGATTTGTCTTTGGGGTTAGCAATCTCAACATAATTTTTGCGGTCACTAAGTGACCGCTTTTTTCTGCTGCAAATAGTACAACAGACATCTTTGGCTACCTCTAAGAACTAAAAGTTTAGATTTCCGCTTTGGCCAATAGAATTTTTGTTATAAATCTATCTACCACACTAAAATTTCATTTAGTTCGTAAAGCACTGTCTTCTTGGCTGAACTGTTCAAAGTAATTTTATTTTTTCTTTTAGAAAAGCTAAAGCAAAATAGATTTCAACTAGGAGAAATAAAAGCTAGAAC
>JAJPXW010000109.1 GCA_021205255.1 Burkholderiales bacterium | reverse complement strand
GTTGAAATCGTCCGGAGAAGTGAGACAGCCATTCGGAAAACCAGAGATAATGCACCTATTCAAATTAGTAATGTGTATGGAATTTCTCAATAATGATATTTTGATAGCGAGACGTATGCTCTAGCACTGATCTGGCTCCCTACCATTCGCTGTCTTTCGTAGGTATAAGTTCTCAAGCTAAATAAAGGAACGGAACCGCCAAGAGCGACGATATTGCATGTGACTTTTTCGTTGACACCTTTGACTAACTACTTCATGTAAGGTTTATGGACAACGGTATAGGGAGTGGAGGATTTTTATTAAATCCTAACGCGACTACCTTTTGTGGCTCCTGCTATGCTCTAGCAAAACTTCAGGATTTCTTCCGTTAATTAAGACCCTAGCTATTATGGTACGATTAAATGTGTGTTTTTCCATTCGAATTCCCATTAATCGAAGTGGCTTGAAATCTTGCCTATATGCCTTAAAAAACCATGCTTGCCGCCTTTGTCATTAGGAGACTCTGATTTCTCAAACCTAAGGCAAAAGGGGAAAATATATGTCGACAAGACTGGTTTGGTATATAAGCTTGCAAAAAGCGACAACAAAATACTTCTTATCCGTCCAAGACGATTCGGTAAATCACTTCTGGTTTCAACTTTTTATTCGCTTTTCAAATTTGGCCTTAGAGATTTCTCGAATCTTGAGATAGAGAGGCTTTGGAATGACGACGGAACATACGCTGTACTTTACCTAGACTTTTCTCAAGTTAAAAATTTCGATGACAGTGTGGATTTTGAACACAAGCTGAGTTCTTATTTACTGCGTTATATGAAATTAAATGGCTTTTTAAATGAAATTCCGACTACTCCTTGTAATGGTATCGAAATATTTACAGATTGGTTAGCGACGCAGTCAAACAATTCAGTCGTATTGCTGGTGGATGAGTACGATGGTCCTCTAACCTCTTGCCTATCTCATTTAGATACATTTCAGAAAGTCAGAAAGAAACTTGCAACTTTCTATAGTTGTATTAAGAGATATTCTGGTATCTTCCGGTTTGTTTTCTTGACTGGTATTACGAAATTTGGCAATGCTGGTATCTTTTCTGAACTCAATTCCTTTGACGACATTTCTCTAGTGCAGGAATTTGGAGATATTGCTGGGTACACATTAGAAGAGATAAAGGTTTACTTTGGACCCTACATTAAACAATCCGCAATAACACTCAACATAACGGAACATGAATTAATACATGAGTTAGTTGACAATTACAATGGCTTCTGTTTTGAAGAAACGGCTTCCAAAAAGGTATTTGCGCCATGGTCTGTCTTGAACTTCTTTAATAGACCCACGCGGGGTTTTAGAAATTATTGGTTCGAGAGTGGTGGCCAACCTTCAGTGTTGCTGGAATATGTACAAGAACATGCTCTAATAGATCCTGCTAAATATGCTGAAGAGAAAACTATCGTTGCTACTGAACTTTCGACTGCAGTTTCTTCAAATAAACTCGATGAAAAAGCTCTTCTAGTCCAGACCGGTTATCTAACAATTAAAAGAAGTGATCAGGATGGCATCCTTTATCTTGGATATCCAAATAGAGAGGTGGCAAAATCGATGGCTCTCCTCTGCCTTGGTAGACTTCTGGGAGGAAAAACTCTGAGCCAAGTAGACGCTGGAGATATTCTTAGGCTATTGGCGACTAGGGATGTAGATAATTTTATAAAGAGGATCAATAACGCTTTCCTGAGTCTGGATTTCTCTCGCTATTTCATTAAAGATGAAATGAGCTGTGAAGGAGCCTTCCTAATGGTTCTTCAAGGATCGGGAGTATCAGCTAAGCTGGAAACGCATAACGCATTGGGGAAAAGCGATATCGAGTTTAGTGTGGAGGATAGCCATTGGGTTATTGAACTCAAATTTGCTAGGAGAGAAGAGCAGATTTCAAAGAAGCTATTAGAGGGGATCGAACAAGTCAAAGGTCGGCATTATGGAGAACAATGCCAAGAAAATAATCTGATGCGGTTAGTGATGGTTTTTTACGAAAAGGAGCGACATTTTGTGAAATACGCTGTTTTAGATTGATTTCTAATACAGTAAAAAGCTGTAGCTACAAAAACTGTCCTCCCGCCAAACTGTGCAATCGTCGGGCTTCCGGCTCGGGGGTTTTAATTTCCCCTATGTAGATTCAACTATAATGAATTCAGATCCATAAAGGGAAAGGAGCTTTCCATGTATATCTCCTACCAGCCAAGTCCTAGTGGCCTCTACGCCAAAATTGCCAAAAGCGTCCGCAAAGGTAAGAAAGTTGGTCATGAATACATCAACCTCGGATACGTGGTAGACATGGAAAGACAAATCTTCAAAAACAGGGAGAGGGGTCTGTTCCACTATGACTTGGCCACCAATACATATTCACCAGTACCGGATGATTTCATAGAACCAGAAAGGACTCCCAAGCCCCATCCAAAGCGCAATCCACTCATCGTCAACTTCGGCAGCACCTATGTCCTGGACATACTCTGCAGTAGATATGGAATAAAGAAGTTGGTCGACGCCATTCCAATAAGTGATAAGGAAAGCTTCATGGCGCTTCTCTACTACTACATCGAGAACGAAGCGGCCGGCTGCTACGCCAACGACTGGTTCGAAGGCGACTTTGCGAGACTCCTATTCCCCAAGGCCAACCTGGAGAGTTCAGCCGTCAGCAGGCTCCTAAAAGAAGCCGGAGACGAATACGTGAAACGTGATTTCTTCAAGGCCTATTTTGAAAGATTCCCATCGTTGATGGGAAGCGATGGCCAGATTCTTATCGACAGCTCCGGAAAGACAGACGTCATTCCTTTTTCAAACACCGCGCCATGCGTACGCAATGGAGACTACGGCGAGGAAATAAAACTTATCTACGCGGCTAAGGCTGGAAACGAACTTCCCGTCTACTACCAGTACGATGCGAGCAATATTCTGGATCGTAGCATGCTCGCCAATGTGCTTCTCAACATGAAGGGCTACGGCATTGATATTGGTAAGATCATTTTCGATGCCGGCTACAGCGGCAATGAAAATTTCAGAGAGTGCTTCGGTCTGGGAATCGATTTCCTGACCCGTCTCGGTGAGAACCTTCTTTTAGCAAAGGAAGCTGTAGAGGAAGCTAGTCCGGACCTTGAGGATGCCTCGAATGCGGTCCGCTACGGCAACCGGCTCCTGCAGGTGAGGGAAGTTCCCCGTACCATTGACGGGCACAATGTATTTATCTACGTGATTCTCGACTGGAGGGAGCGACAGCTTCAATCCGACACCTTTAATAAATCGAAGGCTGCCAAGGCCATGGAAGCCTCGGAACTTCTGGAGAAAAGACAAGAGCTCGGACGGACGGTTCTGCTGTGCAGCAGGGATCTGGCTGTGGAGGAGGTTGTGCCCTACTACTGCAAGAGGCAGGAAATGGAGCAGCTTTTCGACGTCTCCAGGAACTACACCAGGATGCCGTTATTGCCAGAACAGTACGAAGAAACCTTGCGCGGTCATTTACTGCTTACTTTCATAGCGGCAATCGTCATCAGACTAATCGGGCAGCAGCTGATGGGTTTGCCGCTTCCGGACGAATCCATCGTGCCGAAGCTTGGAAGGAAGTCGGTCTATAAGGAGCCGGAATTCAATCACATTGGCATGTTCAGGCGCCTCGACAACCAGAAATGCAACATCTACACCACTAGGCTAGTACCTGCGGTGCCTTATAGAGCCGCCAACGAAGTCTACAGTTTCTTCAAGATCAAGCCTCCTAAATACCTATCATTGAAGACCAGGAATAAACTGACGTATGTCGTTCTTGATGAAGAAGCAATTCCCTTGCAGAATTAGAGATTGAAAGGGAAGTCGCGTCCAGCCCATAAAAACTCTTAAAGGAGATAAATTTAGAATTACTTTGGAAAATCTAGACTATAGGGATAGTTCCTTCCTGATTGTCATTCCAAAGTTTAAAGATGTCATGTAGAAGGGAATTGATTGGTCAATTTATCTTGTCATGTCAAAAAGGTGAGTAAGAGCAAGGAATTTAAAGACTGGACGAGAACTCGCACCATCGCACCAATAAAGTCAAGGTTGTTGGCAATGCTCGTTAAACTCCAGAAGGACGGGGTTAGCACTCGACCTAAATATTTAAGGGTCGGAGTGCTCGAGGTGAAGTTGGAATTTCAAAAAATCATTCGGGCTTTATTTTTTCGCTTTTCCACCGGATACAGTCAAGTTTGAATAGGATGGGCATAGGGGGATAGACAAAAGTGAAATTAAAAGGCTATTTCATTGACAAAATGTATTTAGAACAAGGAGGCTAATGTGGTTAACGGCAAAATAGAGGAAGATGATAAGTTCGATCCGGCTGAATTCTTGTATAGCGAGCACGAAATTAAAGACTTCCTGAACGAAGCCCTAGAAATTAAATGCGGTCCTAAGAGCCTTGCTAGGTGTATCGATGCCGCAATTAGAGTCAAAGGGATGTTGGACATTTCAGCCAAAATGGGAGTGTCAGTCGAGAATCTTTACGCTCAAGTTCGCAATTGCCAAAATCTGACTCCCGCTAAGGCAATAGAACTAGTGAAAAACATGCGGGACGCCCTTGGTATGGAATCTAAACAGGCAAATGAATGAGGCTCTTTCAACGAACCTATACGCTCAATTCATAATTCCAGAATAGATAGTTGAACCTGTCCCTGTCTTCTTTTTGCTCTTGTTCCATTGAGGAGAATAGATTTAAAGGTGCTTGTTTGGCACTGAAATTGATTTTATTGAGTTGTTATCAAAGTGATATGTTCGTGAAACATTGGATGGGAGCAGGAATTATTTGGTTTGCCAATCCATCTAGACTAGTTCAATAGTTTATGTGCTAGTGGGAAAGTTGGGTAATATTGGCTTTTTCGATAACTGTTGCAATATAAAGGAAGTGCTAGAGATGTGGGAACTATTGGAAAATTCATGGGTATCATTGCTATTTGGTTTTATCGTATGTGGAATTGGGCTAGCTTGTATTATTTATCTTGCTCATTCGTCACATGACGATGAGTCCTAGTTGTTCGTTTGTGCTACTTATTTGGCGCAAAAATTGAACTTGTTCCAAGAAAAGTTGATTTTGGCCAGAAGGCACTCTATGGACAAGGCAGATGGGGCAACCTAAGAAAAGTTGACTATGGCGTGAGGATTGAGCTGGATGAGATAGTTACTACCTGAAAACCTTTAGAAGGAGCAATTACTAAGGCCGGCCAATGAAATTATGCAAAGAGTTAGAGTTGTTTATTTCAAACTCCTCAATCATAGTATCTAAAGCTAAAAACCTATACTCATTTGTTTTTCAATTAATAATAATTCTATTTAGAAGCCACATCATACTATCCTAGATGAGTGAGGGATAC
>JAJPXW010000274.1:3303-5405 GCA_021205255.1 Burkholderiales bacterium | reverse complement strand
ATCTAATGCTGAGCTGTTCTCAGTCTAGATTCTCAAAATAGGAAAGATATTTATGAGGAAATTTCCGTAATTTCTGTCTTATTTTTCTTATCATAGCGCAGAAATTATATGGAAAGAAAATGGATACAAAAATAATCAAAACTGAGAAGAAGCAGGGGAATTCCTACTTTTACGTTATTTATCTATTAAGTTTTCTTGCGGGCTTCGGGCCTTTTATTACAGACTTCTATCTTCCGGCGCTTCCACAGATCACAGAAGTTTTAGGTTGTACAGCTTCGCAAACTCAGTTGACTTTGACAATGGGAATGATCGGTTGCGGAGCAGGGCAGTTCCTGATAGGCCCGATTACGGACAGATATGGAAGAAAGTATCCGTTGTTAGTCGGCTTGGCTGTTTTTATGCTTGCTTCCTATGGTTGTTACGCCACAAGGGATATTCACTGGCTGATGTTCTTCAGACTGTGGCAAGGTCTGGCAGGAGGCGTATGCATGGTTCTATCAAGGGCCATAGCCGTTGACCTATATAGAGGACGGCAATTATTAAAGACCTATTCCATCATTGGGGGCATTACCGGACTTGCTCCAATATCAGCTCCGCTTTTTGGTGGAATCCTGCTTTATTTCACTGAATGGGATGATTTATTTCTTGGATTACTGCTTCTTGGAGCGTTCCTTTTTATTATTTCGCTTCCCTTTAAGGAAAGCTTATCGACTGAAAGAAGAATCACTTTAAGGCCATCGGATCTGCTCGGTAGCTACCTTACGGTTCTTAAAAATTTTCCGTACACTATGTATGTGGGCGTGCAAGCCTTGTCCCACGGCGTTCTTTTTGCATATATTTCCGCTTCTCCTTTTATTTTCCAAAGCCACTACGAGCTAAGTGCTTTCCAATACAGCCTATTGTTCGGTGCCAATGCGCTTTTTCTTCTACTTGGGTCCTTATGTGTAATGAGATTGAGAGACCCCCGTGTCGCTCTTTATAGAGGATGTTGTTTTCTTTTGGCCTTTAGCGTAGTTCTTGGCTTTTTCCTTTATTTCAGAATAAGTATTTGGGTTCTTGAACCAATGTTCATGGCCCTGATGTTCACTCTAGGGTTGCTCTTTCCTTCCTCCACTTCACTAGGCATGAGCTTGGAACCTGATCATTCCGGCGTAGCGGCTGCCGTATTCGGCGCTTGTTCTTTCGGAATAGGAAGTATCGTCTCGCCTCTGCCTGGACTCGGGGACATGTTTGTCCTAACGCCGATAATCATGGTGGTGTTTGCCTTTTTAACTTGGCTTTGCGGCCTGCAGATTATTAGATTGGCAAAGAGTGAAAAACCAGAACTGCATGAAGTAAAGTTAAATCATTGATCTTATTGGCCGTCTTTCAGCAAAGGAACTGGATCTGTCCCTCTCTCTGTTTGGGTTAAAAAACAGGTTGACATTCTTAGGCTTTCCTAGAATCCCCCCTTATATTTAATTTAGTGTTCAGCCAAAGAAGTTAAAAAGACAAGTTTTCACTTTAGCTTTACTCAAAAACAGGGAATCTTTAGAAAGTAACGGCCATGGCTACTAGGATAGCACCTCATTTTTTAAGGACCAAAAGCAGTGCAGCTATAAATCTGTACGGCAAACCACTGATCGCCACAGCGGCCTCGGTGGCGCTATTGTTTGTTCTTGTTAAGAATGTAAGCCTTTTGACGCTTTGTTCTGGAGTTTGCGTATTCCTCTTTGCAATGATGCTCCTGCAGGAAAGTTTCAAGATCCTTTCCGGTGGCATTCTTGATATTTTCTTGGACAAAGTCTCCAATAAAAACTACAAATCGTTTTTGTTTGGCTTTACAGTCAGCTCCCTTGTCCAGTCAAGTGGATTAGCTACAGTAATTGCCATTTCCTTTATTAGTGCGGGACTCATGGCGTTGCCTGCCGGCATTGCCATGGTATATGGAGTAAATTTATCGGCGGCTGCCTCGGCTTGGATCATTGGCTATTTCGGATTGAAGACGGAAATTTCCTTCTATGCGATGCCACTGTTGATCTTCGGGGTCATTTTTTTCTTTAACAACAATAGGAAAATAAAAGGCGCCGGTCTTTTCCTTTTTTCATTAGGTCTCCTATTTA
>JAJPXW010000274.1:0-3293 GCA_021205255.1 Burkholderiales bacterium | reverse complement strand
TTCGATATTTCCCAGTTCCAAATGGAAGGGGTCCAGGGGCTGTTGCTTTTTACGCTTATCGGTTTCCTTGTCACTCTGCTTACTCAGTCGTCCCATGCAACTTTAACTTTAGCTTTGGCCGCATTGTCGGTAGGCCAGGTGAGTTATGAAAACGCCATTGGTATCACGATTGGTGCTAGCGTTGGTTCAACTATTATGGCCGTTATTGGCTCTATAGGATCCAATATAGAAGGCAAGAAAATCATGGTTACCCATGTAATGTTCAATGTCATTGCAGCGACGTTGGCCTTGATTTTCTTCAAAATTTACTTCTGGCTCACCAATTACTTATGCGATATGTTAAGTATTGCACCAGACGATTATGTTCTGCGTTTAGCCATGTTTGCTACATTGCTGCATGCAGTTCCAGTAGTTCTCCTTTATCCAGCAATTCCAAAGATTACAAAATTGCTGAATAAATATGTCAAGGCAAAAGCAAAGGAAAATCCGGACCAGACTCCAATGTTCCTTAATAAGGAAGTGATGGCCTTTAGCGATAGTGCTTTGCAGGCATTGACTTTGGAAAGCGTGAGGCTTTTACAGGCGGCTGTTGACATTATTGCCAGAATGATAAGTCTGCATCCGGAAGATGTGGTTTCCGATGAGGAAGTGCCGGCTATTATTTCGGAACGAGACAAGCCCATTGACGATGACTTTAATAAGATTTATCAAGACAAGTTCAAAGGGCTTTACTCAAGCATTATGGATTTTGCTATTAATGCCGGACAGAACTCCGAAGACTTAAAAGACACTAAAAACATGATGGATATCCGCCGCGCCAATATCCATATGGCAGCTGCATTAAAGGACGCCAGTCAGTTGCAGACTAATATTAGGAAGCTTGGTTTCTCTAATAATGGATATGTCCGTGCCGAATACGGTCATCTACGTCGTAATCTTTTGCGGCTTTTAAGAAATGTCATAAGAATTAATGAAGCTACTACCGTGGATCAAATCGATAAGATTCAAGGGAAAATCAAGAAAGAAGCGACAAGGTTTGATGCGGTATCTAGAAGCTCTCTAGATACTTTGATTCGTAGCCATTCTATTTCGGACAGTACGGCTACTTCCATCATGAACGACAATGCACTTTCTAGAAGTCTGGCAATGCATCTCTACGATGTGGTGAACTTACTTTATAAATCGAATCCAACCTTGACGGATGACTTGGAAACTAAGAGACGCAAGCGTAAAAAGGCTCGCAAGAAAGTTGCAGAGGCTTCTTAGGCATATTGCTCAGAGCTCTTTGTCTTTTGAATTTGTTGTTTCTTCTTAAAAGTAGCGCCCGAGGCTGTCTCCTCTTTTCTCCTGTAATAGGAAAATGACCTTGGGCGCTGCAGTTCTTCCTAGAGCATTTGTTGAAAGCAGACATCTGCAAACCAAGAAATAAAAAAACTTTATCAGGCTGTTGGCAAGAATGCTTTTTCTACTCGAAAGGGTTTATGAGTAGAAGTGTGCAGTTATTGTTTCCTAAAATTCTTTCTGCCTCCTGTCTTTCAACCCAACAAATACTAAAACTTGAATGCCATGGTAAAAACTGCTACTAATTTTTTAAGAGTAAAGTCGCACTCTGCTATTAATTTATATGGCAAGCCTATTATTGCCACAGCGGCTTCAGTTGCGCTTTTGTTTATTTTAGTAAGAAACGAAAGTCTGCTGACTCTTTGTTCAGGCATCTGCCTTTTCCTGTTTGCCATGATGCTATTACAGGAGAGCTTCAAAATCCTGTCCGGAGGCATTCTGGATGTGTTTCTGGATAAGGTTTCAGATAAAAACTATAAGTCTTTTCTCTTCGGCTTTACTGTTAGTTCCTTAGTTCAGTCGAGTGGACTTGCAACCGTCATTGCCATTTCTTTTATAAGCGCGGGACTCATGGCTTTGCCAGCCGGTATAGCGATGATTTACGGCGTGAATCTTTCTACAGCGGGCTCTGCTTGGATAGTTGGCTACTTTGGTTTAAAGACAAAGATATCTTTTTATGCGATGCCCCTAATCATCTTTGGGGTTATCTTTTTCTTTAACAATAATAAGAAAGTAAAAGGAGCAGGGCTGTTTCTATTTTCCCTAGGCCTTCTTTTTCTTGGCATCTCCTACATGAAGGAGGGATTCGAGAATTTTAAGGACTACTTCGACATTTCCCAGTTTCAAGTAGGGGGATTTGGCGGTTTACTTCTCTATACCTTAATAGGTTTTTGCGTTACGGTTCTAACGCAATCCTCCCATGCGACTTTGACTTTAGCTCTAGCAGCCTTGGCAGTAGGCCAACTTTCCTATGAGAATGCAATTGGCGTTGCCATTGGTGCCAATGTCGGTTCGACAATTATGGCGGTAATTGGTTCTCTCGGAGCAAATATAGAAGGTAAGAAAATTACTGTGACGCATGTCACTTTCAATGTAATTGCCGCTCTGCTAGCCATAGTGTTTTTTAAGCCCTATCTCTTTGCAACTAATTACCTCAGTGATTTAGTTGGTATTGCGGCTGACGATTATGTATTGAGACTAGCAATGTTCACTACGCTATTTAACGTAATTGGCGTAGTACTTCTCTATCCCTTAATTCCAACGACAACCAGGCTATTAAATAAATATGTCGTGGAAAAACCAAAGCCAAATCCAGATGAAAAGCCGATGTTTCTTAATAAGGAAGTTATGGCTTTTAGCGATAGCGCCTTGCAGGCTTTAAGTCTAGAGAGCATACGGCTTTTGCAAACTTCAATTAGCATTATTGCAAGGATGATCAGCGTACATCCTGAAGATGTGGCCTCCGACGACGAGGTTCCTAATATTATCTCAAAAAGAGACAAGCCAATAGACAACGACTTCAACCAAATCTACCAAAACAAGTTTAAAGGCCTCTACTCAAACATTATGGATTTTGCTATTAATGCGCAGCAAACTGCGGAAGATATAAAAGATACGCAGAATTTGATGAATATTCGGCGTGCAAACGTCCATATGGCTTCCGCATTGAAGGATGCCAGCCAGCTGCAGGTGAATATCAATAAACTTGCTTTCTCCAACAACGGTTACGTTAGAGCAGAGTACGGCCATCTGCGCAGAAATCTTTTGCGTTTACTGAGGAACGTCAGCAGAGTTAATGAAGCAACTTCCATAGAAGAGATTGAGACGATTCAAAGGAATATTGATATGGAGGCTTCCAGGTTCGATGCAGTCTCCAGTAGCTCTCTTGATACACTGATTCGAAGCCATTCGATTTCCGATAGCGTGGCAACATCCATCATGAACGATAATGC
>JAJPXW010000267.1 GCA_021205255.1 Burkholderiales bacterium | reverse complement strand
CCTTTTGGGTGTAGGGTAGCGCTTGAGTTGACTATCTCTAAGAGTGCGCTTCTTCTATAGGGCTTGAATTTCAAGGAGGATTGCGTTATTGGAATCAGAAGCAATGCAATTTTTATGAAAAGTCAGCTTCTTCTGTCAGATAAGAAACCTGCCAACTAGCAATTTTCGTTCTTATCTCAGTTTTGATTGCTCAAGGAATCCGCAACCATGAACTATTTGGCAATCAAAATTTAAGAGGAGTCCTTGCTTTGAAGCAGGAGTCCTATTTGGATGAATCAACGACATATATTGATCCTCATGATTTCAGGACAGCTTTCTTACTTTTCAAACATATGAACGCTTCCCCTTCTAGAAATTATGGCAAACGGGATTTCCATGGACTAATAAAAACCTTGCTATTAGGACCAAGCACGAGAAATCTAACAGGAAAGGTTCCATAAATTTGACAAGCATTCTCACAAGAGAACGTCTCTCTAAGCCAAGACTATATAACTGCACATTTCCTGTTACTTTCACAGATTCTGATCACTACCGTCCCTACTTATTTTTCCAAATCTTCCTTTATCCATCTGAACCGTTCAGCAGGGTAAGACTCCGAGTACTTTAAGAAAGATTCAACTGCCTGCCTGATATCAATCGAGTCATTAACCTCAATTCTCATTTGGCCAGTTCCAAAAATATCCGACCATAAAGTTAATACATCAAGCCATTCTTTCCTATTCGGTAAGAAATGACAGGTAATAGGGTGAGCCAACTTTTGCCACTTTTCTTTTACAAGGACGGTTCCAGTTCCATCTGCTATTAAATGAAATGCATCACCTTTTTCAGTTGTACAAACGCTGATTGCATCCTCTACAAATTGAGGTAGTTGAGATTTTGTTCTTGGGCGCATCTTTCTTGCCTTGAGGTTATGCTCCATGGAAATCTTGATGGCACCGCTCAGTGTCAGAGGAATGTCGGATCGGGACGCTGACTTTAATTTTCTTGCCGTCTTTGAATTTGGACTTAGAACTATGCCTTTAGAGCGTTGAAAACTTGGTTTCTTTCTCGGAGTACTTACTTTAACTAAAAATGCGCACTCTCTGTGGCTTAGATAGAGAGCAACAATCTCAGCACTTTTCTCACCAAAAGCAGGAGCCGTCCCAGTTCGCCATAATCGAGTTCTTGAAAGTTTGATGCCTCGATCATGGGTATATTTCCAAATGGCACTGGCATTCATACCGGTTTTTGCTTCTAGAGCTTTTCCTGTCCAAAAGACTTCGCCTTCTGGAGGCTCGGTCTTTATAGTCTCAAGCAACTTTTTGTAATCTTCCGGCTCATACTTAACAGAACGTCCATCTCTTGGCCGATCAGATAACCCATCTAGTCCCTTAGCTAGCCACCTTTTCTGCCAACTTCTTACAGTTGGAGTCTTAAGACCAAGCTCTTTACTTATCTCTCCTGGAACAATTCCTTTATCCCATAACAAAATGATTTGGGCTCTCTTTTTACGACTTTCTTTTTGACCAGGTATCTCCATAAAGTCTTTAAGTAGTCGCTTGTCTTCGTCTGAGAGGTTAATGCTTGTTTTCTTAGCCATTTTGACGTTCTCTGTGTGGAGCTTTAAGTATAAGGGAGCAAGAATCCCTTTGAAATTAAATATTACTTTTATGCTCTAAAGAGACAACGTGGAAAGAAATACAAGCGTAGATCGCAGCCCGACAGTCAGCTAAAGGAGACCGGTAGAGTACATGCGGAATGAAATTTCTGAGTAAAGAACAAAAGATTCTTTTAATTATGCTTCTGAGTTCTCAGTTTCATTAGTCCGGGAGTCCGCCTCTTTAGACTCTTTGGTCTCATTTTCATTTCCAGTGGGTTCGGCAACTTGCTGGGTGTCCTCACTGTTAGCTAACTCTACAATATAAAGTTTTTCAACTTTGCCACTTTGATCTAGTTGTGCCTTTGCAATTACATTCAATACCTCGCCCTTGGCAAAAGCATTTATGTAGGGATTTTATTCTAATGAAAACGAAAAAGAGGGATCGATGATCTTTCCGCTTACTCTTTCATAAGGGAAAGACGAAATTACACATTCGCCTGAATCAAGATTTAGGCCAATTATTTTTATATCAAAGGAAGCCAAGTCAGATATAAGTGGTTGTGACTTCTTAGCTAAGTAGTCCTTTAGATGCAAGTCAGCCTTAACAAGGGATTTGCCTTCGTCAAAAACTGTAATTGACTCACATGACTTCCCAATTGGTGCGACTGCCTGTTTAGCAGCATTGGTCAAACCCTCAGTTAACCTATTTAAAGTTTCCATCAATTGGAAGAACAGCTGGCTTTGCTCCTTGGATTGCTGAGCAGATTGTTCAAGAGTTCTTGCAACTATGTCTTTGAGACTTTTGGCTAATTCCTGGTTTTGTTCTTTAGACTGCTCAATCAACTCTTTAGCCAGTGCCTGGTTTTGCTCTTGAGACTGAGCCAATGCTCTTGCAAGGTGTTCCACTTCCTCTCGATCCCCTTTACTCAAAATATGTTTAACCAAAGCACCAATAACCGTTGCGCCTACTCCTGCAAAAATCGAAGTGCCAATATATACCCAAGTGGCAATTTCAATGCGTCCCTTTTTTAATTTAGCATCAGTTACAACTTTAACATCCCTGTACGTAGCCTGTTTTACGTACTCTCCAGTAGCGATGAACTGTCCTACTGTTCCAAGAATCTTTGCAAAACCTTCTAGCGACTCTCCAAAAGTGCCTAGGTCTATAAGATGCTCGCCTTGTTTTAATCCTTCATATTTGATTAAAAATTTTATAGGCTGGATTGAAAACTTACTTTCCTCAAGGCTCTTAACTTTCTCTTGCATATTGGCTTCTAACAAGGCAAAGAAATGAAGCATAGGCTAATTTATATGGATTAATGGTGCCTCAAAATCCATTTAAGTTTCCATTGATTTTGTCAATGGACTTTATTAGGAAAACCTAAAAATTGTTGCAGGTTCATTTGATAGCCACTTGTTTCTCTCGTCAAAAACTTAAGTCAATCTGCCAAAATCCTAGATATGGAACATGAAAATCTTTAAGCGAGGAAGAGTAGGTTGAAAGTCACTCACTCTTAAGTACTCAGTATTTAAAGTTTGAGCCCCGGCCAAACTCAGTTGGCAGGGGCTCTTAATGAAAATGAAGCTATTGAATTAGTTCGTTACATCATTCCAGGCATTCCGCCCATTCCGCCTCCCATTGGGGGCTGTGGCTTTTCTTCTGGAATTTCGGCATCCATGCATTCAGTTGTCAGGATCAAACTAGCTACAGAAGCAGCGTTTTGCAAAGCAGTACGAGTTACCTTTGTTGGATCAAGGACACCCATCTCCAACATATCGCCGTATTCGCCAGTCTGAGCATTGAAACCAAATGTTCCTTTGCCGTTAGCAACCTTATCGACGACTACGCTTGGCTCATCGCCTGCATTAAGAACGATCTGACGCATTGGCTCTTCCATTGCACGCAGAACAATCTTGATACCAGCTTGCTGTTCGGGATTGTCGCCCTTTAGCTGGTCAATAGCCTGTTTTGCACGAATAAGAGCAACTCCACCACCAGCTACGACGCCTTCTTCAACGGCGGCACGTGTGGCATGCAGAGCATCTTCAACGCGGGCTTTCTTTTCTTTCATTTCAACTTCGGTAGCGGCACCAACCTTAATAACGGCTACGCCGCCAGCAAGCTTGGCAACACGTTCCTGAAGTTTCTCACGATCGTAATCGCTTGTGGTCTCTTCGATCTGGGTGCGAATCTGTTTGACACGAGCTTCAATCTTGTCTTCTTCACCAGCGCCATCAATGATGGTAGTGTTTTCTTTGCTGACGATAACTTTCTTAGCAGAACCAAGCTGCTCAAGAGTAGCCTTGTCAAGAGTCAGGCCAACGTCGCTGCTAATTACTGTACCACCAGTAAGAATAGCGATGTCTTCAAGCATTGCTTTACGACGATCACCAAAGCCTGGAGCCTTAACAGCTACTGTCTTAAGGACGCCACGGATGCTATTCACAACAAGTGTTGCAAGAGCTTCACCTTCAATATCTTCAGCGATGATAAGGAGAGGCTTGCCAGCCTTGGCAACTTGTTCGAGGATAGGAAGAAGGTCACGGATGTTGCTTACTTTCTTCTCAACAAGGAGGATAAGCGGATTCTCTAGAAGAGCAACCTGCTTGTCTGGATTGTTGATGAAATATGGAGAAAGATAGCCACGGTCAAACTGCATACCTTCTACAACTTCCAATTCATTATGGAGGCTCTTGCCGTCTTCGACAGTAATGACGCCTTCTTTACCAACTTTATCCATTGCTTCTGCAATGATGTCGCCAATTTCTTTATCGGAGTTGGCGGAAATAGCACCAACCTGTGCAATTTCCTTGTTCGTTGTAGTCGGTTTGCTGAGCTTATGGAGTTCTTCAATAGCGGCAGTAACAGCCTTGTCAATGCCACGCTTTAGATCCATTGGGCTCATTCCAGCTGCTACGTATCTCATGCCTTCGTCTACGATAGACTGAGCAAGAACTGTAGCAGTAGTTGTACCGTCGCCAGCAGTGTCACTAGTCTTGGAAGCAACTTCCTTGACCATCTGAGCGCCCATGTTTTCGAACTTTTCCTTCAGTTCGATTTCTTTTGCAACAGACACGCCGTCTTTAGTGATAGTTGGACCGCCAAAAGAGCGTTCGAGCACTACATTACGTCCCTTCGGGCCAAGAGTTACTTTTACTGCATCAGCCAGGACGTTAACGCCACGAACCATGCGAGAACGAGCGTCGTCGCCGAACAGAACTTGTTTAGAAGCCATTTTCTATAGATCTCCCAATATCAAATATATGTGTCTGTGTTCTTATTCCAAAACTCCCATGATGTCGTCTTCGCGCATCACGAGATATTCTTCTCCGTCAACCTTGACGGAACTACCGGTGTACTTGCCAAAAATTACACGGTCACCAACTTTTACGTCCATAGGGATGATCTTCCCGCTTTCATCTCTCTTGCCTGGACCAACAGCAAGAACTTCACCCTGGTCAGGCTTTTCACCAGCGGCATCAGGAATATAAATGCCACCAGCGGTACGTGGTTCCGGGTCGACACGCTTGACGATCACGCGGTCATGCAGAGGACGAATTTTCATATTCAACTCCTAACTCTAAATATGTGTTGCTTACAATTAGTCAAATTTCGGAATAATCTGTATGTGGGGTTGGCTGCAACAAAGTCAACCCCTTTTTCAAATGGGTGTAAATACTAACAGGGTTTTTACTTTTTGTCTAAAACAATTAGCCCAAATGTGTCAATTCAATAGCAACCAAAATTAGTATTATCCATTTGATTCTTAAGAATTAAAACTACTCTATTAATCATCCCATTAAAGCTGGACTTGACTTTTACAAAT
>JAJPXW010000270.1:3216-5412 GCA_021205255.1 Burkholderiales bacterium | reverse complement strand
GTCAAGAATCTTCTGAACAATACCGTCATAGACTTTACCGACTTCGAGTTAAGCTGTGATTTCTTCGATACGACGTTTGGCTTCTTTTGCAGCTGCTTCGTCAACGGAAGCAATAGTGATCTTGCCATCGTCTTCGATATTAATAGTGGTTCCGGTTTCTTCAGTAAGAGTACGGATAGTGGCCCCACCCTTACCGATCACATCGCGAATCTTTTCAGGATCGATCATGAAGGAAATGAGTCTTGGTGCATATGGGCTCAGCTCGCGAGGTTCGTCGCCTACTGCTTCATGCATCTTATCGAGGATATGCATCCGGCCTTCCTTAGCTTGTGCCAATGCAATTTCCATGATTTCCTTATTGATGCCTTCAATCTTGATATCCATCTGCAAAGCCGTAACACCATGATCGGTACCAGCTACTTTGAAATCCATATCGCCAAGATGGTCTTCATCGCCAAGAATATCCGTTAGAACGGCAAACTTATTGCCTTCCTTGATTAAGCCCATTGCAACGCCAGCGACGAAATCAGTAAGCGGAACTCCAGCATCAATTAAGGAGAGGCACCCACCACAGACGGAAGCCATTGAAGAAGATCCATTGGATTCGCAGATTTCACTTACCACACGCATGGTGTATTCAAAATCGCTTTCCTTTGGAAGAACAGCGGTCAATGCTCTCTTAGCTAATCTCCCGTGACCAATCTCACGGCGCTTTGGAGAGCCAACACGACCTGTTTCGCCAGTAGCAAAAGGAGGCATGTTGTAATGAAGGAGGAAACGTTCGCGAGACTCACCACCTAAACCATCAACGATCTGCTCGTCTTCCTTAGTGCCAAGAGTGGTAACTACTAAAGCCTGGGTCTCACCACGGGTAAAGAGGGCTGAACCATGGGTTCTTGGGAGAACTCCTGTACGAATTTCGATTGGACGAACTGTACGAGTGTCACGGCCATCGATTCTTGGTTCGCCGGAAAGTATTTTTCCTCTAACGTGATGAGCTTCCTTTTCAAAAAGGATATTGGCTATTTCGTTTGGATCAGGCTCTTCCAATTCTCCAGCTTCGACTGCAGCTGCAATTTTTTCCTCGACATCTTCAGCTATAGCTGAAAGAAGTTCGTTTCTGACTTGTTTTTCTTTATGGGTAAAGGCCTCATTAATGCGGTCGCCAATAATCTCGTCAATCTTGGCTAGCAGTTTTTCATTGCGAATCGGAGGTTGCCAATCCCATAAGGGCTTACCACCTTCTTCAACAAGAGCGTCAATGGCTTCAATAACAACTTGCATCTTCTCATGGCCAAACACTACTGCGCCAAGCATGACTTCTTCGGAAAGCTGATCGGCTTCCGATTCAACCATCAGGACTGCTCTTTCAGTGCCAGCTACGACAAGATCTAGCCTTGATTTCACCAATTGGCTCTGGGTCGGGCAAAGAACGTACTCTCCATTGATATAGCCAACTCTGGCCGCGGCGATAGGACCATTAAACGGAACGCCCGAAATCGACAAAGCCGCAGAAGCCGCAATCATGGAAGGAATGTCGGGATCGACTTCAGGATTAACGGAGAGAACGTGAATAATGATTTGGTCTTGGTTGACTCAACCTTGCGCGAAACGGGGACGCCGGGGTCTATCAATAAGACGCGAGGTTAACGTTTCTTTTTCGCTAGGACGACCTTCCCTCTTAAAAAATCCGCCAGGGAATTTGCCGGCAGCATAGGACTTTTCAATATAGTCGACCGTTAATGGGAAAAAATCCTGTCCAGGTTTGGTTTCTTTTTTAGCGACTACTGTAGCTAGAACTACAGTGTCGTCCATATTGCAGATAACCGCACCGGTAGCTTGGCGGGCTATCTCACCCGTTTCCAAGGTTACGGTATGGTCGCCGTACTGGAATGTCTTTGAAATTTTGTTGAACATTGTTGTCATTTACTGGTATTCCTATTTCGGCACACTGCGGTATCTGCGAAGCGGTGTTCTAAGCACCTTGACGCACATATCGCAACGCGCCGGACAATTAAAAATTAGCCGATTAAATGCACATAGCGGTCCACGAATAAAGTCGCAGACCGCCAATGAAAGCTTGAAGCCGATTGCAAGGATTACTTACGCAGACCAAGTTCTTCAATTAGGGACTTGTAGGCATCGAGATCGCGTCTCTTAAGATAGTCGAGAAGCTTACGACGCCTTGAAACCATC
>JAJPXW010000270.1:2687-3206 GCA_021205255.1 Burkholderiales bacterium | reverse complement strand
CTGTTTGTGCCATTTAATTTCCATTGCCACGCGGCAGTTACTTGCGTGTTCGGCTGAAATTTGCCGAAACGTGTTAAAAACGCTGAATTATAACGAAAATTGAAAAACCGTACAGTCGAAAAGTAATGAAAGGAGAGCCTAGTTGTAAACATGTGTAGGCTCTCCTTTAAATTAACTATTTTTAGCTATTTAATGGTGCAACGGATATCTTTTCGTAAACCGATTTCCAGTTCTCCTTCTTTCACATTCCTAAAGGCGTTTTCCTCTGCGCATCCTTTAGATACGGCCATCTTGACTAGTTCGGCATCTTTCTGCTGCTTTTCAACTGGTCCGCTAAGACGTACTTTGAAAGTGGCATCGGCTGCAATAGCGTTAACAGTGGAACCACCTTTAAAGTCGACTACAGTTGCATCAGGAACTGCCGCATGAATTTGCATGATGGCCCTTGAAGCTGCATGAACAGCGCTCGTGTTGCCGTACTTTCCGCTAGAGTGGCCTCCCGGACCAGCAACAATGACG
>JAJPXW010000270.1:0-2677 GCA_021205255.1 Burkholderiales bacterium | reverse complement strand
TTGAACCCCAAGGCGCAAATAGCAAGAGCCGTAATTTTGATTAAAGTCTTCTGGCTTTTTCTCATGACAATCTCCTAATTGAATATCTCTTCGGTAGTGCGGTTGCCTTCTGGAGGAGCCAGAGGAGCAATTACCTTACCGTCAGTAGTGTTATAGCCAGAAGCCAAAAGTCCCATCAAAATTAGTTTGACGACTCGTTTGCCTTCTTCCACACCGTTACCAGGAACACCCCATTCATACCAAGTATGACCACCGCCGCCTCCGGCATTGGTTCCTACATTGACGTTGACAGTTGGGACACCAACAGCTGCCGGAACATTGTCATTCAAGGAGCTAGCTCTATCTGAAAATTCTTTCTTTACATCGACTCCAACAGTTTGAGGAGCTGCAAGCCAAGCAACTGAAGCGACATCGTCATAGTTAGATCTCTTATAGGCTGGCCTGTCGCCGAACCATACGAGTTCAGCTGTTACTGCATTCTTATCGCCTTCTTTAAGACCATAGGCAGCGTTTTCTTCTTCAACTGCTTTGGCGAACTTAGGTTCGATTTCCTTGCGCATTGCGTTTAGAGAATCTGGCTGTGGACTACGCATATCGACCATGATGGTGCACTCTTCACTTCTTCCACCTTCTGGAGCTGGTGTGCATTCAGCTACTCCAACGGAGTAGGAGATCCTGTCGCCTTTCGGGTTGGCGTCAAATGGAGTTTTAACATTTGCAATGGATTCAATAGCGCGACTAGCAGCCATTAACGCTGATGGTGTTTTATCGGTAGCTAACTGCCCTTTTGGTTCCTTATATTTCATTTCGAATCTATAGGAACCTAAGTAGTTCATTGTGCCGGAGTATGGAGTGGTGCTATCAGCGCCAAAGTTAGCAACGAAGTTAAGAGCGTTGTTGCCTTTACCTACATCTTGGCTGTAGCCATAAAGCTGCTTCATGCCATCGAGGTTTCCTTTGCCTTCTTCGCCAGTCGTTCCGCAAACCCAAACGTCATAAACTGGTTTAATACCATACTTATTCATTAAGTAAGCCGCTTGCAAGACCGCAGTGGTATTGATCATGGCGTCGTTATAGCCAGGGACATAAATACGCAAAGCGTTCTTTTCGGCTGCTTCCTTAGCATTGTCGTAACGCTGATAGGCTTTCTGATAGTTTTCGTCTTCAATGATGCGACCTTTCTCATCAAAGTGCAGTTGCGGTAAAGCTGCTCTTTCTTCCTTGGTCTTCACAATTGGTTCAGTCACAGGCTGAAGATTAATGGAAGCGTATGGATTGGATTCTGGAGGAAGCTCTGGAGGGTAGACAGTGTCTATGTGGCCTTCTAGAAGAACTTTCGGAAATTGTCCTTTGTACGATTTTGCGTCTGGTTGATTCTTATAAGTGCCTGGAAAAACTACACAAACGTTATAAACAGGCAGTCCGTCAACAGTTTGCAATCCCGCGCCAGGCAAATGGCCGTCTTTTGGCGCCATAACCTCGGCAGCGTCAAATCCCCAGTCCTCGCTCAAACGCTTTGCAATTTCCTGTTGGCGTCTCATTTCGCTTCTTGATGGTGAAATGATACGGACAAGTTCCATATGGTTATTGAAGCGCCATTTTTGCCCTTCAAGGCTGGTAGCTTCCTTGAGTATCGACTGCACGGCTGGATCGTTGTAAATAGCCTGTGCAGCATTCATTACTTCTTGGGATGGTTGCGGTGCATCGGCAGCTAAGCAAGGAGCAGATGCCAAAACACATGCAACGCAAATCAGTTTGATTTTCACGGTTACCTCGTCTTAGGAAAAACTCCCAAATCATAGACGAGAAAAGGTCTTGAGAAATTTATGAACCAAGGCAATTTAAATTTTACCGGTGGGTTGCAGATCCCCAAATCATCAGGGCAATTGATAAAAGGACGAAGATAATGCCAATTCCGACAGCTAGATCAAAATGCTCATGTAGGAAGAAAATACCGAGAAGAGCTGCTGTCGTAGGTTCTGCCATCCCCATCATTGAACCCATTAACGGATTGGTTATTTTTATTCCCGCGAAGAAAAGTGGAAACGGAAGCGCTGAAGAAAGAATGCCAAAAGCTAGGCATACCCACATTCCGGAATAAGTAAACATCCAGTTCAAAGGAGAAAGGAAGAGTGTCGGTAGACAGATTAAGGAAATTATTCCCATTGCGAGCACGACAGCAATTTCTGGTTCTATCCCTTGCATGGCTCTCTCAGAAAAAATAAGCTCAATGGCATAGCTCAAGCTAGCCAGGAGAGGAAAAGCAATAAAGAGCCAATCGACCCCGCTTCCAATGTTGTCTATATTTAAAAGTACGGTGCCGAGAATAGCTAAGGCTGCTGACGGATACCAATAATTCTTAGGATTGCGACCGTATAGAACCTTCTGCAAGATCGCCGTCCATATCGGTGTAGCTCCAATTGAGATAACAGAACAGACAGCTACGCCCACTTCGCTTACAGAGCCAAAGAAAAAGAACTGAAAGCCTAACAATCCTCCTGCAAATCCACATATTGCCAGCCAATTTATCCCTTTTAGAGACTTAGGCCATTTATGTGTCAAAAGACAAAGAAGAAAAAGGAGCACGGCTCCCATACTCATTCTTATAAAAGTAATGAGGAAAGGACTTACCCCTTCTGGCGCAAAACTTTTTATAGTTCCCGTAGTGCCCCATAAC
>JAJPXW010000018.1 GCA_021205255.1 Burkholderiales bacterium | reverse complement strand
CATGATCACAGGCAGTATTGTGGCAATCGTTACACCGATGTTTGAGGATGGCTCGATTGACTACGATTCCTTTAGAAACCTTATCGATATGCATATTGCAGCTGGTACAAGCGCAATAGTTGCAGTTGGTACAACAGGCGAAAGCCCAACTGTGAACGCCGAGGAGCACATTGAAATTATCAGAGTTGCCGTTGAACAGTCGGCGGGAAGAATTCCAATCATCGGTGGAGCAGGCTCCAATTCGACTGCCGAAGCAGTCGAGCTCACTCAAAAAACAAAAGATGTCGGAGCGGTAGCTAGCTTGCAAGTTGTGCCTTACTACAACAAGCCAACGCAGGAAGGCCAGTACTTGCATTTCAAGACAATCGCAGAAAAAGTCGATTTACCTATCATTCTCTATAACGTACCAGGACGCACGGTTGCCGATCTTAAAAACGATACAGTCCTAAGACTTGTGGAAATTCCTAATATCATTGGGCTGAAAGACGCAACTGGAGATCTTGCAAGAGCCACTGAATTAATGGGTAGATTACCAAAGAATAAAGAATTTGCTATTTATAGCGGGTGCGATGATTCTGCTCTAGCCCTAATGCTAATGGGTGGCCAAGGCGTAATTTCAGTAACCGCCAACGTAGCACCGGCGCTAATGAAACAGATGTGCGATCTCGCATTAGCAAACGATGTACAGGGCGCTCGCGCTATTAACGACAGATTAATGCCACTACATAAGGATCTATTCTGCGAACCAAATCCAATTGCTCCTAAGTGGGCTCTCCAGAGAATGGGGTTAATACCAGGCGGTATTAGGCTACCCCTTACGTCATTGTCTGCTTCCAACCGTCCAAAAGTGGAACAAGCACTACAAATTGGTGGTTGTATCTAAAACACTCCACAAACTCAATGTGGATGGGATAAAATCTCAACCACATTGAGAATACAAAATAGCCCTCCCTAAGGGTGTTGGAGTTTTACAGATGGGTCAATTCCCTCGCCTCATAGTTTTAAGTGGCGTTATATTTTCTTTGACAGGATGCTCGTACTTCGGTTCTGCGTTTACTAACGAAAAAATCCAGTACGAAACCACAAGTACCCGTGCACCTTTGCAAATTCCACCAGATCTATCGCAGTTACCAATGGACGATCGCTTTGTCGTGCCTGGTCGACCGATGGTCGTAACTGCTACTCAGGTTGCTGAATCCGAAGAGCAAAGAAAGCTAGCTTCAGGCGTAATGACGGAAGCCGGTATGATGACAAATGTCGTACCGCAAACCGTTATGGCCAAGATAGTCAAAGATGGTTCCGAAAGATACATTCAAGTAAATCTTCCTCCCGACACGGTTTGGAACACAGTGCTTGACTTTTGGCCATCAGTGGGCCTGCAAGTGGAAAGGGAGGATCCAAAAGCTGGTGTGATGGAAACCAACTGGGCTGAAAATAAAGCTAATCTGCCACAAGACATCATCCGTGCGACTCTTGGCAAATTGCTTGACTTCGCCTATTCAACCGGTGAAAGAGACCGCTATCGTTGTAGACTGGAGCGCGATGCCACTGGAGGAACGGATATTTTCGTTACCCACCGCAAGATGATTGAGGTCTATACCAATAAAGACGGCCAGACGGCTTGGCAGCCTGCGCCCGGCGATAAGGACCTAGAAGCGGAAATGCTCACTCGTCTTACCCTGCGTATTGAGAACGAATTTAATCCGAAACAGAAGACGAGAGACCAAATCGATATAGCGGCATTGAAGGAGCCGGAAAAACCTGATTACGTCAGTCAGGAAATCAAGAGCAGGGATGGCAAGACTGTTGTAGCTCTTCTTATCGACGAGCCATTCGATAGGGCTTGGAGAAGAGTAGGGCTGGCATTAGACCGTGTAGGCTTTGCTATTGAAGACCGCGACAGGGCTGCTGGAATCTACTACATCCGCTATCTTGATCCAGACTACGAAGTCAAGAAGAGAAACGACGAAGGTCTCTTTACTAAGTGGTTCGGTAAAGAAAAAGCAATCGATGCGCCTCTTTACAGGGTCATCCTGCAAACAGATAACCAAGAAAAAACACGAGTAGTTTCAGAACCAGACAGTACGCAAACCGATCCTCTGAGCACTTCTTCAAGGATTTTGAGTTTGCTTCAAGAGCAAGTTCAGGTTAGGTAGCCATTACCTATCTGAATTAAATCCCGCCCCTGCAACTAAAGCCTCCATTTCCGCAGGTGCGGGATTTGTTTTATCTACTTTAGTTGGTTATGAGCTTTTGTCGGCAATGAATTGGGCAGTCTGATTGCCTTGAAATTAAAGAGCAGTCTAGCCAGCGGTTAGAATCCGACTTTTACTAAACTTGAAAGGAATCCAAATTGGATGAAGTCAATGTCGTTGGGAACGATACTGTTGCAACGTTAAGAATCACTCTAAAAATGGCCGATGGCTCAGAAGAAGATACGGGTCCGGACGGCGTTAAAGTTCTCATTGGACACGAGGACATCTTTCCTGAAGTGGAAAAAGCCTTAATGGGCAAGAAAGTAGGCGATAAAGTCGAAGTCAAGCTAGAACCAAGACAAGCTTTTGGCGACTTTGACGAAACACTCATTAAAGCAGTTCCTGCCAATCTTCTAAGCGACCACGTAGAAGTTGGTATGAAGATAAGCGGCGTCCCAGGAGAGCCCGATGATGGGAGAATTTATACCGTAATTGATGATTCAGGAGATCCCATCATTATTGATGGCAACCATCCATTGGCAGGGGAGGCTATTAAAGTCGATGTGGAGATTTTGAATGTCGAGAAACCGACTGCTGAAGAAATTGAGGAGATGGAGAAGACCGCTCCAATGATGTTTGAAGTACCACTGCCACCCCAATCCTGAATTTCTAAATAGGGCTTTAAATCAGCCTTTCTTTAGTTGCTTAGCTCTATCTTGCAGTGCGCCTAGGATGTCCCAGGCTTGCCTAGGCGAAATACTTTCGAGATCAAGACCTAAAAGCTCTTCGATTAAAACGTCTTCCTCTTTCGTTTCTGTTTCTTCTTCCTCTGGTGGAGCGACATCGATTCCACCATCAAGAAATAAGTCAAGTTGCGGTTCCATTGATTTAGCCGCCCGTTCCTCCAACTTAGCAAGAAGTTTTTGTGCTCCTTTAATAACATTTCTAGGAACTCCTGCAAGTTTGGCTACGGCGATCCCGTAACTTTGGCTTGCTGGTCCCTCCTTTATTTCATGGAGAAAAACGATGTTTTTTGATGATTGCGCTGCACTCACATGGACATTAACCACGGAGCTCAAGGCTTTTTCCAATTGAGTCAACTCAAAATAATGCGTAGCGAAAAGCGTCATGCATTTTCTGTTGACCGCTAAGTCCTCAGCAATGGCGCCAGCCAAGGAAAGACCATCGAAAGTCGATGTTCCGCGACCGACTTCATCCATCAAAACCAGGCTTTGCTCAGTCGCATTGCGAAGAATAGTGGCCGATTCCATCATTTCGACCATAAAGGTTGATAAACCTTTAGCGAGATCGTCGGCCGCGCCAATTCTCGTCAATATCTTATCGACCGGTCCAATTTCCGCGCTTTCGGCCGGAACAAAACTGCCAATGTAGGCGAGAAGAACGATTAAAGCCACTGAGCGCATATAGGTCGACTTACCGCCCATGTTCGGACCGGTAATGATGATTAGACGCCTGCCCATATCTAGTAGGCAGTCGTTTGGAATATAGTTGTCAATTGTCCTTTCAACGACAGGATGGCGAGCACCTTTAATATTGATTTTCTGCTTGATAGTAAATACTGGTTGCACCCAGTGATTGGCATCGGCGTGATTGGCTAATGAATAGAGACTGTCGAGAATGCTTACCGCTTCGGCCGCCCTTAGAAGGTGAGTGCAGTATGGCTGGCATTTCTTTACTAAATCTTCAAATAGCTCCTTTTCTAATGCTTTGCTTCTTTCCTGCGCACTGATGGCTTCTTCTTCGAACTTCTTCAGTTCATCGGTAATGTAGCGCTCGGCATTCTTTAAAGTCTGTCTTCTGCGATAGTTTTCAGGTACCTTATCAATTTGGCCTTTGGATATCTCTATGAAATAACCTTGAACGGAATTGTATTCAACTCGTAAATTTGGAATTCCTGTGCGTTCCCGCTCTCTTTTTTCAAGGTCGGTTAGAAAAGTACCGCTGTGGTCCCTTAAATTTCGAAGGCTATCTAGCTCAGTCGAATAGCCCTTAGCTATAACATCTCCGTCCCTCAAATGGCTATTGGGATATTGCAACAGGGCTTTTACAAGCAAGTCGTGGAAATCTTTATCAATTAAAAGCCATTGCGCAAGATTCCTTGATAATTCAGTGTTGATTTCAGTAGCTAAAACACTTAGTCGGTCAAGAGCAGGTAATGCGTCCCGTAAAGATGCCAAGTCAGTAGGCTTGACAGTCCCTAGTGCAATGCGAGTTGCAATCCTTTCAAAATCCGGCATTCCTTTTAGAACTTCGGCAAAACTATAGAGGAAAGTGGCTTTATCGGAAATAGCCTTGATCGTTTCATTGCGTTTTTTAGCTTCCTCCTGACTTCGAGTAGGAGAGTTAAGCCAAAGGCGCAATCTCCTGCTACCCATCGTCGTGGCGCAATGGTCTACAGTCGAAATCAAAGTATTGTCACTAGAGCCACCACGCAAAGGCTGTGAAATCTCAAGATTTCTTCGAGTAGCAGTATCAAGATTTACATTTTCACCATCGGTTTCGATTTCTATCGTGGTGATATGCGGTAACTCAGAGCCTTGAGTTTGTCTCGCATACTCAATTACTGCCCCAGCTGCAGAAATAAGTTCCGGGTGCTCAAGCAATCCGAAAGGTTCTAGCGTAGCAGTGCCAAATTGGTCTTGCAGTAGTTTCTCAGATCGAGTTGAATCGAAATGCCAGTCCGGTAGAAAAGTAATGGCTGGATTCCAAGTCGATCTTTCCATTTCCTCGCGGAATCTTTCTGGAACGAGAATTTCGGAAGGACAAATGCGGGCTGTTTCACTTCCAAGTTCTTCAGCCGCCGTTTCTAGCCCTTTAAAGACGCCTGAGGAAAGAATAAGCCACGCCAAGGCAATCCTTTCTCCTTTTCTAGAGGGTGTAATGGCAAGTAGGCAGCTTTCGGATTTTTCATTTAATAGACCCTCGTCAGTTAAAGTGCCGGGAGTCAATATCCGGACAAGTTTCCTTTCCATCAGGCCTTTGCCTGGAATTCCAAGTTGCTCACATATTCCAACGTTAATGCCCATGCCGACTAATCTTGCCAGATGCTGTTCTAGGGACATATAGGGCATGCCGGCCATTGGAATTCGCTCACCTGACGCATCGGTTCCTCTGGAAGTGAGAGTCAGTCCAAGAAGGTTATGGATTTTTTCCGCGTCTTCAAAGAAGCATTCGTAGAAATCTCCCATGCGAAACAAAAGTAGAAGCCCGGGATGCTCCTTCTTTAT
>JAJPXW010000262.1 GCA_021205255.1 Burkholderiales bacterium | reverse complement strand
TAATAATATTTTTTATTTTTTCCTTTTCCTCCTGGGTTTTGCGTATTACCTTGACCTAAGGGTTGTTTCTGTTTATTTTGATTATTAGAGTTCGCATCCCCGCGCTTTTCATTTTTTTTCTGACGTTTTTCTTCCTCTTCCTCAATTCTTTTATCAAAATAGGCATCTAAGGAGGCATCTAATTGATCCTTTGTTAGAGGCTGCTTATTCATCAGCTTATCTTTAAGGAAATCCTCACCTGAATAAAAATATTTTGGATTACGGTAAGCGTGGGCACCTGTATCTTTTTTTGAAAGTATGTTGGCCCAAATACTCCTTATGGTAACTTCTACTTCTCCAAGTGCTTCCGCCACAAGGCTTCGCAACCTAACATCAAAGTCATAAACTCGCTTTACATCTGCGAAAGAGGTCTTTTCTAAGTATTTGCTAGGCCCGTTATCATCGGCCATTTCTTTTTCCATTGCCTCTGTTTCGTCTTGATTTTGATATTCGTCATTACTGAAAAAATAGAGATATGTTTTGAACCTTGTGAATCCCACCCGTTCAATGAAAATTTTTGCATAGGTTTCGCTGTCAGGCCCTTCCCCTTCTGCAAACAATAATCCGTTATCTTTTAAAGCTTGTACCTGAGCTGCGGGAGTGGTGTATTTTTTCTCGTATGGCTCCATTGCTTGCCTCCATCGCTTCGAGTCAGTGAAAGCTATAAATATTCATTAAGTTAGGACAGCTTTAAAAATATAATCCCTTGAGTGTGCAAATGGAGAAAATTATGGCTAGGGAGCCTCACCGCCTAGATTCCATTGTTATGGAAGTATCGGCATTGATAATTTGGATGAACGGCGGTCGTATGGATTTCAAGAACCTTCTACCATTCGTTTGGGAAGCCGAATTATTGCACCGCCGGAAATTTGGCCAGTCAATGGTAAGACCATCTGTGCGTTCGGATAAAAATCCTTTTGAAGAATGCAGGGCTATCGCTAGGACAATTGGTAGCTTAATCCCGACTAGTAAAACACTAGATGGCTCTATATTGGTTCTCTTACCAGAAAATAAAGAAAATCCAGAGATCGTTTTCATTGAGTCGGACTCAACAAAGAATGATCCTGGGCATTACCTTACGGAAAAGGCACGCCACAGCGCCAAGATGGCTTTCGCCACAAACTTGACCTCTAGTCTTAGTGCATACAAGGAAGATAAGCCACCAGTGTCCTTTTACAAAACTGAAGTGGAGAAAATTTTGTCATCTTCCTTAGATAACCACCGTATTTGGAGTTCCCTAAGTTCAGTTGCGAATACGTTTAATCTAAGACATTATTTGATTACGCCGGTATACGAGTTTGATTGGAGATCCTTTTGCCAATCAATAAGCTCCGACATTGCATTTCTAGCCGCTGCAAATCAATATAACCAACAAGAAGCCACTATTACCAATTTCCAAGCTTTTGACTTATGTCTGCAAGCTGAAAAAGTACGACAAGCGAGAAAAGAGGAATCGATATTTGAACTTTTGCCGATAAGAGATAAAAACCCTCAACGTCTTCAACGGCAACTCCAGGTAGCTTTTCAAAGCATGTTGCTCACTGCGATTCTAGGGATTGGCAGAATATCTCACTCAATAGATAAATTTGGCTTTACTCTAAAAGATCAAAACACATTGGTCAATTTGGAGGGGTCGAACCGCCAAGACTCTGCCTTTCCATCTGATATGGAAAAGTCCTTAGTTACTGCACAGATGCATCCCCTAAAACTTAATCCGGCTGGATTGCTACACTATCGCCATTTGGTTGAGCTGAAAAACTTGCTTTTGAAAGCAAAAGACTTTAAAGCTTCTCCACCTTGGCAAGCCGTAAACGATCCATTAGGACAAAGTGCTTTTGGAAGGATTGGTAATAATTAACGCTGTCGTAAGACAGTTTCATTCATTACATTCCTATTGCCGATTCGGGAAGCCACTTAGCAAGCTTCATGCAGAAAAGGTCCAAACATGCCTTTCTAGACAAGACCAATCTTTAATAGAGGCAATCTTGTCGAATCTTTTGAAGCTCTCCTGAAAGATATGCTGCCTCTACTATCTAGTTTGTGGAAATTGACCTCGTTCAAAATTAGAGCCAGAGCAACGAATCGAGGCGCTAAGAGTCGCCTTTTTTCTTGGCTTGTCCTTGTTCGTATTGATTTCTTCTAGGGTCAAAAAGAATTTTCTCACCATAGTATTTCGCTATTTTGTCTATCTGCTGCTGAACGTCAAAAGGGGCTTCGTCCGATAAGGAATAGAGCAGAAGCAAAAGCTGAGACGCAGAATAGTTGACATATCTTTCCTGATCTTTCCAATGACTGTCGATAAGGTTTTCAGGATCCAAGCTCTGATACACCCTTTTCAATCTTGTTTGTAGTTCTTCCAACTTATCTTTATCTTTATTGCGCCGTGGAGAGCCTGTGCCCTCATTAAGGCGGGAGAGTTGTTGGCTTGGCCAATCCTTGATGGATCCAACTAAGTTACGCATTACGGGTTGCATGTCATCCATGGCCCGGGCATAACCCCACTCATATTCTTCTGAAGGATTTTGTTCCTGCATATCCCAGGCTTCCTTATCTTTCCAAATCCAAAAATAGACTTGTTCAAGGATCGCTAGGCATAATTTCAATTCATCAAAGCTCCGATAGATTTCTTGCAACTTTTTATCGACCATCTTCTATCGCCTAATTCCTAAACCGTTAAATCAATAGGAAATTTATCCTAATAGCTTACTTTAGAAAACACATTGCCAATGATGCTCTCGTAAACAGTCTTCAATTCACAAAAACAAATTTAAAGCCAAAACCGCAACTAGCCATTTTCCATAACATTAAGATCCTACCTATGGTTTTCTCTCCACCATAAAAAACCTCAGTGGGCATTAAAGCTAACGCCAATAGCAACAAATAGACTAACTTTGACTAAGAGCACCTGCTTTACTGACAGAAAAAAGTGTTATGGACAGAAAGGTTTAATTATCGCAAGCCCTATAAAAAGATCTCTTTGACCGCCAGCCCACAAAAATTAGTCTAGTTTGAAAGCTTGCCAAGGGCTTGAAAGCATTAGAGTAGTTTTTCAGAAACGCAAAGATAAACTAGGAGCTAAAGACAGGTCATGGAAATTCATCCGATATTAAAAGGGCTTTGTCTGGCTACCTTTGCGGGTTGTTGCTGGGGTTCGATGGGTGTTACTGCGCAATATCATAACTCAATGGGGCTTTACTCCCAACGACTTGACCTCTCAGCGGATGATTGGAGCAGGCGTAATACTGCTAGCCTTTATTGCCTTTACCCAAAGAAGAAATCCCTTCCGGGATCTTTTGAATTCTCGGAATTTCAGGGACTTGGCCGTCTACGGCTCTTCCATATTGGCGATGCAGTACTCCTTCTTTGTGGCAATTGATGTCAGCAATGCGGGCACGGCCACCATCATGGTCGGATTCGGTCCTTTGTTCATCATTGCCTACAGTTTCCTTTTCAAAGGGAGGAGACCTATTTTCAGGGAATTTTTATGCGTTTTCCTGGCCTTTGTAGGAATTGCTTTCATTATCACAAAAGGCAACTTTACAGGTCTCGACCTTTCGTGGAAAGGGTCTTTCTGGGGAATCGTCTCGGCGGCTTTCGGCGCAGTCAACCCGGTTCAACCCCGTTCGGTAATGGATCGCATTGGAGTCACTTCCGTAGTGGGATGGGGAATGCTTATTGAAGGCCTTCTCTCATGCCTTTTTATCAATCCCTTTGCCAGCGGAATCACTTGGAACTTAACAACGTTCCTGTGTTCGCTCTTTCTTATCGTGTTTGGAACGGTGGTGCCCTTCTGCTGCTATTTAAAGAGCACCGATTACATTATTCCTTCCGCATCGGCCATACTTAATTCCTTCGAACCTCTTTCGGCTGTTGTCCTTTCAGTCCTAATTCTGGGTACTTCCTTTAACGTATGGGAAGTGCTTGGTGGTTTAGCCATTATTTCCAACATGGTCATACTATCCTGGCCAACAGGGAAGTCCATTACCGCCACTGGAAGATAACTTCAGATTTAATTCGATCATTTTCAAAGGGAATTTCCTTCCCTCTTAGCGAATGGCAATAGGTTTAAATTCAGCGTATCGGATGGGGTAGGTTCGAAGTCTATTGATATGGAAATATCAATTAGCCAGAACTGCCTTACAACTTCCAACCGTATCATTGGGTCGAAACCTCTCTTAACCTTAAGAAAAGAGGAGAAGTTGCCGGCTTCTCCCCTAACGACAAATGATTTTTCAGGTCGTCAGAATTTCAAACGTCCGATAATTTTGACACTTTGATCTGCGCGACCTTTGTTTCCGCCAGTAAATCCATAAAGGACTCCAACACTTGCGTTACCTCTTTCGGTTAAGACTCCGAGTTTCAGCTGATAGCCCAGGTTACCCATAAACTGGCCAGTCACCGTATCCGAAGAACCTCTGTAATTCAAAGTCGTACTTTGTCTGCCACTTCCTAGCTGAGGAATGATCGACACATCCACGCTTGGTTGCAAAGCCCATCCAGAATTAGTGGCAAAGTCGCCGCGATAGGCAACGCCGATTGGAATCTGCAAAAGGCTATTTGCCTTTGGGCTATTGGCCCAAAGTTTCTGTCCATCAATCTTAGTATCGTAGTTTCCACTCTTGGACCATATGTATCGAGCTTCCACATGGGGAATGAATTGAATCGCTTCTTTGACTCGAAGAGAGCTTTCAGCCCTAATCCCAACAGAAACGAGGTTCGACTGCACTTTGGCGGAAGCGTTATTGAAACTAGCGACTCCGATTGTCTGATTAATATCAGAACTGTTATGCAAACAGTTCACCGAGCCGATAAGGTTAACAACAGGAGTGGGACTCCAATTTGCATAAATGTGGGCACCGTATGATTGATAGTTGTTTTTTGTTCCAATTACCCCACCTGAGCTCTTAAGATTCCCATCGTTAAAGCTGAAAGCGCCACCTAAAACAACATCGGTATTTTCCAGTCTCTTGTCGATTCCAAGCACAAAGCCGTAGTTGCTTGTCCTGTAGGAGTTGCCGTAGATGCCCGTAGAGGCGAGACCTTTGGAGTGCGACCAACCACCATTCACATCGATCCATATCTTGGCTCCCCGATTAGCATCCCAAAGATAGCCAGCACCATTGAAATTATCCGAATCAAAACTCAGGTGATGGTCGATACTATCCAGAGCGGTCGTCAAATCCCCGTATGAGACACCCATTACACCGCCGGCAAATGCGATATTGGCAACGGAATTAAGAATTCTGGTTTTTTCATCGTTGCTTAGGCTGGTATCCCTAAGAATTCCGCAGACGAAGTTGGAACTCGAACCTGTAGTGCATTCCTGCAGCATGGCATTTCCAATATTGGGAATCGCCACGTTTGGATAAACAGTTCGAATATCCCCGATAACAGCACTGACATAGAC